>DATNQR010000403.1:0-4962 GCA_036703905.1 Thermosynechococcaceae cyanobacterium | reverse complement strand
GCGATCGATACGGTTGGCTTGAAACTGCCCAGAGCTAAAGATATGGAGCGTAAACCATTTCAAGGGCTGCAACTTTGGAATTTCAAAGATATCACCTATTTTCAAGACTCATCGCGGAGTACCTCTACTCAAGGCGACCCTGATTTGTTTCAGTCCAATGTGCAGGTGGAATATCCTGGGCTAAGCATTCGCATGACCTTTCAGCGTAAAACCTTAGTATTTCTGTCTAAGAATGTTTTACCGCTGATTTTGCTCTCGCTCTTAACCTATTGCTGCTTATTCTTTCCCTATACGATGTTTGTGCCTCGCACGATGGCTCCTGCCTCAGCACTACTATCAGGAATTGTGTTGTTATTATCCTTTAACAACCAGCTACCTGAAGTTGGCTACACTGTAGCAATGGAATATGTGTTTTATGTCTATTTCTGTCTGTGTTTACTACCAATTGTCGTCACGGCGATCGGGACTAGGCTAGATAAGGAGGGACATAAAAAAGCCTTTAAGTATCTGAATATTGCCTCGTGGATTCTCTATCCATCAATTTTGATTATCACATTTACCACCTTCTTCATCAATTATGGTGATCGCTTAGTTTAAGAACCTCTCCAAGAATTGCTTTAGATCTCCTCAGCCCCTTGAAAAGCAGAGTGGTGCAAGTTAGCCAGAAAAAATGAGGATGATGGGTTGCGTTGAGTTAGCCCACATTTCGCAAGTTGACCTTGTAGAAATGAATTTTATATCGTCATTTCAATAGGTAGTAACGACCACAGGATGCTCCGAGGAATTGCATTGTACTAGGGGATATTTTTGTGCTTGACCACCCAGACTTTACCTCTCTAGCTATTCCCTTGGTGTTCCAACTGCCTCAGTCTTGCTGATGGGAGAACTGGTAAGCGCCGATCGCCGAGAACGCCAAGGCGATCGCCAGCAGAATTGGGATAGCGTACCAGGGAAACTGGGACAAGGGCAAGTAGGCTGCCGCCCGTAAACCAAGGCTAGTGTAGGTAAGGGGCAGCAGATAGACGATGCCCTTCAGCACGGGCGGCAGAGTTCCCGGATCGAAGAAAGTCGCGCCCAGAAACGACATAGGCACGATCACAAAGTTGTTGTAGATACCGACGCTCTCCAGGGATTTGACGTTCAACCCTACGATCACCCCCAGCCCAGCAAACACGGCACAGTTCAGTACCAACACCAGCAAAAAGAGTGGATTCAAAAAACTCCACACTCGTCCTGTAAACAACACAGCAACTAAAATCACGGCGCTGGCCGTCAGCATGCCCCGCACCACTCCCGCCAGCATTTTGCCTAGGTGCAGCGCTAAAGGATGGATCGGCATCAGCAGCGTTTCTTCAAAGGTTTTGGTAAATAATCGATCGCCACAGATCGAGAACGTTGTGCCGCCAAAGCTAATCACCATCGACGATAGCGCCACCATGCCTGGCAAGATGAACTGCAAATAGTTGTCTCCAGCAGTGGGCTTAGTGACGGAATCCAACGCGCTTCCTAGCCCCAGCCCAAACCCGACAATGTAGATTAACGGCGACACCAGCCCGGAAGCAATCACCTGAACCAGGCGCACCCGCAGATCAAGCCAGTCGCCCCAGAACACGGTCAGGGTATCGCTCCAGAGGGTTCTGAGGGTAGAGGAACGGTGGGATTGAGTCTGGGTCACAGGACGATTGCTCATTCATGAAAAGGCTTACTTATTGTCCCATTCAGAGCCGATCTGACATCTGCCCCAAGTCTCCTTCTCTAGCCGAACTCACGCTAGGATAAAGCATCACGCTACCCTGAGCCGAGCCGATGGAGCGTCAACCCCAGTCATCCTCTCAATTCCAGATCGCGTCAAGATCAGAACCTCTGGTGCTGCTGCGAGACACCGAGCGATCGCTGCGCCGGAAAACCGTGGCAACCCTTGCGCCCCTAATTTCCGCAGAACTTGCAGCGCGACTGGGGGAAGCGTCCCTGGTGGCAGAGGAATCCCTGGAAAAGCTGGCAGAGATTGATTTAGCGGAAATTGACGATCGAGCGTTGCAGCCAGCTCGTATTCTGGTGGGGCTGACCTTTGTAGGATTTGGAGCGCTGGCGATGGTGTTTCTGATGCTGGGCTTCTCGACGCTCCACCCCGATTGGACGCTGCCAGATCAGATGCACCACTATTGGTATCCCTACGTTCTGCTGGTTAGTTTGGGTGTGGCGGGAATGTTCACTTTGGGCCGTGAGGCTATGCGGCCGCCGTTGGAAGTGGACGCAAGCGAAGCAGTGGACGATCGACGGTAGCGGTTTGCAAATGGTACGCTGGTAAGTAGTATTCCAGGACACAGTAAAATGCAGCGGCTCCCGGAACCTTCTTAGCCTATAAACAGCTTAGGACATTGGGCTTGATAGAGGGGTGGGGCTTGTCCCCAACCAGGGATTCCACCCGTGCACCCCGTTCTAACCTAGAAGGCTATGGCTATAACTCACAGATCGACACCAAAAGACATCAAAATATGACCGCTTTGCTTGGTGGCTGGCAACACTATTTTGTGGAAACGAACCAAATTCGGCTGCACTGCGTCGCTCAGGGGGAGGGCGATCTGGTGATCCTGCTGCATGGCTTCCCGGAGTTTTGGTATTCCTGGCGCTTTCAGATTCCAGCCTTGGCGCGCCACTTTAAGGTAGTTGTGCCCGATCTGCGCGGCTACAACGATTCGGATAAACCGGAGGGCGGCTACGATCTGGACAACCTGTGTGCGGACATTCAGGGCCTCATCGAGAGCTTTGGCTATCAACGAGCGCATATCGTTGGGCATGACTGGGGCGGGACGATCGCCTGGCATCTGGCCCAGAAGTTCCCCCAGTGTCTCGATCGATTAGCGATCCTCAATGCCGCTCATCCTCAACGCTTTCTCAAGGAAATGGTCAGCAATCTCGATCAACTTCGCCGCAGTTGGTATGTGCTGGCGTTCCAGATTCCTGGATTGCCGGAATGGCTAATTCAGCAAAACCTGAAGGAGTTCGTCAAGAATCTGTTTCAGGGGCAAGCCGTTCGCAAAGGGGCATTCTCCCAGGAAGAAACTCAGGTTTATCAATCCGCTCTAGCGAAACCGGGAGTTCTCTCGGCGGCCCTCAACTACTACCGCCAAATGCTTTCCCCGTGGAACTGGATCAAAGACTGGGACGATACTCCCCGCCCGATCGCAGTCCCCACCCTAATCCTTTGGGGAGAAGAAGATTCCCTGCTAAGTTCCGCCTATACCCAGGAACTAGACCAACTGATTACTGCACCCTTCCAGCTTCAAATCATTCCCAACTGCGGGCACTGGATTCAGCAGGAAGCTCCCCAAACAGTGAACCGAGAACTGCTGCGCTTCCTGCGATCGACTCACTAATTTTGCGCTTTCCGAAGATCAACTGTGAAGGTAGGTCTAGTGAATGAAGAGCGATCGCAGCTTGTTTGCGATCGCTCTTCCTTTGTTAGACCTTACTGCTGCTGACCTACGGCGCAGGAGTCAGCACTTTTTCCACGGCACTTTCCGGGTTTGCTTCGGGCGCGTCCTTCTCGGAGGGCGGAACCGCTTGCCAGAACTTGGGCAGGTACTCTGACCAGTTGGACAGGATGGCTCTAGCTTTGGGGCTACTCGTGCGATCGGCGTGGGCTTGCAGTAGCTCCTTGAGTTGTTGTTCCCCTGTCGGCGTGATCACCCGCTGCACCTTGACGATCTCTGGGTTCACCTTGGCGGGGAAGCTGCCGTCTTCATCCAGGAAGTAAGCCAATCCTCCGGTCATGCCTGCGCCCACGTTGCGTCCGGTTCTACCCAGCACCACGATCACACCGCCCGTCATGTACTCGCAGCAGTGATCTCCAGCTCCTTCCACCACAGCTTGGGCGTTGGAGTTGCGGACGGCAAATCGCTCTCCTGCCTGACCGTTGGCAAACAAAGTTCCTCCGGTGGCTCCGTAGAGGCAGGTGTTGCCGATGATCACGTTCTGGGCAGGATCGTAAGTGGCTTCGGCGAGAGGATGAATGATGATCTCGCCACCGTGCATTCCCTTACCCACATAGTCGTTGGCTTCACCTTCCAGCTTCAGAGTCATGCCGGGGAGGTTGAAAGCTCCGAAGCTCTGACCAGCGCTACCCTTGAAGTGGAGATTGAGGTGGCCGCCGAAACCAGTGTTGCCGTACTCTTGGGCGATCGTCCCTGCAATGCGGGCCCCGATCGTTCGATCGGTGTTGACAGCCCCCAAGTGCTTCGTCATCTGGGTTTGGTTCTGAATTGCCACCTGAATTTCAGGATCAGCCAGAATTTCGTCGTCCAGAACGGGGCCGTTGCTGTGAACTGTCTCATGAGTGAGCCAGGAACGATCGCGCTTGGCATCGGGAAGCTGAGTCAAGCAGTCCAGATTTAGGGACTGAGTTTTGGTCAGGTTCACGCCCTGCCGCAGGGTCAGCAAATCAGCCCGACCGACGAGTTCGTTCAGCGATCGATAGCCCAAGCGAGCCATCAGCGATCGAGCTTCTTCAGCCACAAAGTAGAAGAAGTTAACGACGTGTTCCGGGATGCCGTTGAAGCGCTTGCGAAGCTCTTCCTTCTGGCTGGCAACTCCAACAGGACAGTTGTTGGTGTGGCAGATGCGGGCCATGATGCAGCCCTCGGCAATCATGGCGATCGATCCGAAGCCGTATTCTTCGCCACCCATCAGCGCCGCCATCACTACATCCCAGCCCGTCTTGATGCCGCCATCAACACGGAGAACAACGCGATCGCGGAGGCTGTTTTGCATCAGCGCCCGGTGAACTTCCGTCAACCCAAGTTCCCACGGGCTACCCGCGTGTTTGATGGAACTGAGGGGCGATGCACCTGTGCCGCCATCGTGGCCAGAGATCTGAATGATGTCCGCGTTGGCTTTAGCCACGCCAGCAGCGATCGTGCCGATTCCCACTTCCGCCACCAGCTTGACGGAAACCTGGGCCTT
>DATNQR010000402.1:0-13829 GCA_036703905.1 Thermosynechococcaceae cyanobacterium | reverse complement strand
CACCGAGGATTTCGTAGTAGTCACGAGCCATAGGGCGCTGCTTCGGGTAAAGGGATTGAAGTTAAGACGGACTCAGGTGTACAGCCCTGAGATAAACAGCCAGCATGAAGGTCACAGAAAAACAAGGCGATCGAGCAAGTCTAGGGGATCTAACACCATCCTAACCAGTCCTCACCCAACTTCTCAACTCCCATTTCCACCTTAAACTAATCTACTGCCTCGTAATCTGCTGTCACAGTCGCATCGTTCTCGAAGTTGTAGTCGTCTTCGTCTAGACCACCCGGGCTAGCGGGGGTTTCCGTAAAGGGAGTTGGCTCTGCGGAGTAGGTCGGCTCATTGGTGCTACTGTGGCTGGCACGGCTGTAGACAGCAGCCCCGATCGCCAATAGGCTCTGCTGGAGGGCATCTAGGTTGCGTTTCACCTCTTCCACCGCTACACCAGGATTTGCGATCGCCGCCCGTAGGCTATTGGCGTGCTGACTGGCCTGGGCTTTGAGGTCATCTGAAACCAATTCACCGCTATCCCGCAGTGTGGTTTCGTAGCTGTAGAACAAGCTGTCTGCTTGGTTCTTCAACTCCACCAAGCGCTTGCGGCGGTTATCGTCTTCAGCATAAACATCTGCTTCCTGCCGCATCCGTTCAATTTCGCTGCCGCTTAAACCGCCTGAGTTGGTGATGGAAACGCTTTGTTCTCGTCCAGTTCCCTTGTCCTTAGCGGAGACCTTGAGAATTCCGTTGGCATCAATATCGAAAGAGACTTCAATTTGAGGCACACCGCGTGGCGCAGGGGGAATGCCGCTGAGTTGGAATTTACCCAAACTCTTGTTATCCTTCGCCATTGCGCGCTCCCCTTGCAAGGCGTGAATTTCCACAGAGGTCTGTCCGTCAGTTGCCGTAGAGAAAACCTGAGTTTTGCTGGTGGGAACGGTGGTGTTGCGCTCAATAATCTTTGTGAAGACCTCGCCCAAAGTCTCGATCCCTAAGGAGAGCGGGGTTACGTCCAGCAGTAGCAAAGTCTTCACTTCACCGCCCAGTACGCCAGCTTGAATCGCTGCGCCTAGAGCCACCGCTTCGTCTGGGTTGACCGATCGATCTGGAGCCTTGCCGCAAAATTTGCGGATCGCTTCCTGCACTGCTGGGATACGAGTGGAGCCACCCACTAGGAGAACACGATCGATGCCCTCGATGCTCAAGTCTGCGTCCTTCAACGCTTGCTCTGTGGGTTCGATCGTTGCAACAACCAGATGACTGATCAGTTCTTCAAATTTAGTGCGGGTTACTTCCGTTTCTAAGTGCTTTGGCCCGGTTTCATCAGCGGTGATGAAGGGCAGATTGATAGTGGTGGTCATCGTGCCGGATAGCTCGATCTTGGCTTTCTCGGCGGCTTCACGCAGCCGTTGCAGGGCCATTTTGTCGATCGACAGATCAATGCCCTCCTGCTCCTTGAAGTTCTCGATCATCCAGCGCACTAGGCAATCATCGAAATCGTCCCCACCTAGGTGGTTATTACCAGAGGTGGCTTTGACTTCAAACACACCATCGCCCATTTGCAGGATCGAGACATCAAACGTGCCACCACCAAGGTCAAACACCAGAATGCACTGTTCCTGATCCTGTTTGTCCATGCCGTAGGCCAAAGCTGCGGCAGTGGGTTCATTGATGATTCGGAGCACTTCCAGCCCCGCGATCGTTCCGGCATCCTTCGTGGCTTGCCGTTGGGCATCGCTGAAGTAGGCGGGAACCGTGATCACCGCTTGCTGCACTGTTTCGCCTAAGTAGTTCTCAGCGTCTTGCTTCAGCTTTTGCAGCACCATCGCCGAAACTTCTTGGGGCGTGAAGTTGCGCCCCCGAATTTGCACGTCTACCGTGTCGTCTTTGCCTTTGACGCAGTTGTAGGGCGATCGCGCCCGCTCAGTCTCAGTTTCTTCCCAGCGACGGCCAATGAATCGCTTGATGCTGAAAACAGTATTCTCGGCGTTTGTCACCGCCTGCCGCTTGGCTAGTTGTCCCACTAGACGATCGCCGGCCTTACCAAAGCCAACCATGCTGGGGGTTGTCCGCCCACCTTCAGAGTTTGAGATCACAATGGGTTGTCCGCCTTCCAGGACAGCAACACAGCTATTTGTCGTGCCTAAGTCGATACCGATGACTTTTCCCATAGCGGCAGTGAGGTGAATGAAGTAAGGGGCTGGTCGGGATGAGTGCGTTGCTAAGGGGCGAGGAATCTCGCTGGGAAACAACACAGTCAACCTTCTTCAAAGTTACTCTCGATTGTTCCCAATCAACCGATTAAAACTGACGCAACCAAGGAATTACCCAACTGGTGCACTCGGATCTAGCTGCTCAACAGCGCTATCTGGCTCTGGAGGAGCAGCAACTTTCACTAGCGCATGGCGCAGAACTCGCTCTCCCAAAAGATAGCCACGCTGCAACTCCTCAATCACGGTTCCTTCCGGGTGTTCACTGGTCGCTTGCCGTAGAACTGCTTCGTGCAGGTTGGGGTCAAACTCTTTCCCTTCTGCCCGCATGGGAGCTACTCCCACCCGCTTCAAGCAATCCACCAGTTGCTTGTAGACGCTTTGGTAGCTCTTGTGAATGGTGGCTTCTGCGTCAGTTTGAGGCTTGATCTGCGATCGCGCCCGCTCAAAATTGTCCACGACAGGAAGTAGCTCATTGATGGTGGAGCACTTGATCTGCTGCTCCTGCTCTTCCCGCTCCCGTTGGGTACGCTTGCGGTAGTTGTCAAAGTCAGCAGCCGTGCGTACCAGTTGATTGGTGCGATCGTCCAACTGGGCTTTCACCGCTTTCAGTTCGTTCTCCAATTCCGTCAGTGCTGCCTGATGCTCGGCAGACGGCTCCGATGCCACTCCTGCATCAACTTCCACTACCACCTCTGCTTCAGTCGGAGGCAAGTCTGCTTGCGGTTCAGAGGAAACTTCCCCTGCAACTCCATCGGAGTTAGTCAGGGGAGTTGGGGTGGTGTCTAACTGATTCTCTTCGTCAATCATCCTGCTATCGTCCCAGTCCTCAAAAGTGCTTTCCCGTCATTTGTTATCCTATACGGTTCTACAGGAAGCGTTAGCTTAGAATCTCAGACCATACTGAATTTTATTCTGCTACTCAACTTAAATCCAGGTTAAATCCAGGTGTGGAAGCAGCAGGGTAAGCTAGACAACATAACAAGCCAGATAAATGTGGTTAAAGTACCTGACGATCGCTTTGACAACGGCTATTATCTTGAGAACGCTGGAGTATTCCACCCTTTCTGAACAAACAGAGCGCCATAGAAGCTTTTCCCTTGCGTGAATCGCGTTCCTCAGATTTGGTAGATTCTCCTGAGTCTTGCTTTGATTGAGCGTACCATAGAGGTTTAGCTGGCTCCCACCTGGTTTGGGTTCAATCGCCTGGTAGTCCGATTAAGTCAAGCCCACGATCGATTAAACTCACCTCGTCTCAACATTTCGCCTCAGATATCAAGTCTTTCTGAAAATTTTGGGAATCCTTGCAAAGGAAATCTTCTTCACCCGCTATGGCTAACTCCTCCTCATCACGTCGCGCCCTCGTCGTTCAGAACAACTTCTCCCCCTTCGGCAACAAGCTCATTCAGTCGGGCTACGCGAATAATGAGCAAATGCACCAGGCCTTGGTCGAGAGTCGCAAGACGGGTCGGCCCCTCACAGATGTCCTGACGGCCATCACGGGGCAGCAGTTGTCGCCCGACTTGCTCCGTCAGTACAAGAAGCAGCAACTTTTCGAGCTGAAAATTCTTTACGGTGTGGAATCGCTTGATCCGGAAATTAGCGAACTGCCGACCAGTCAAGTTGGGAAGCTGATCAACGAACTGATTTCCCTGGATATGTGCCGCCGCTACCGTCTGGTTCCCCTTTCCCGCACTGAAGAGCCGCCTTCGGTGCTGGTGGCAATGGTTGACCCAGATAACCTGGATGCTCAGGATGACCTGAACCGAACTTTGCGCTCCAAAGGCATTGCGCTGCAACGGTTGGTAATCACTCCAGAAGATTACCAGCGCTTGATTTCCCAATACCTGGATGAACAGGTTGAGCGCCAGAAACAGCTAGAGCTTGAGTCCAAGGTAGATGTGAAGTCCGACCTAGACGGGTTGGACTACATGGACTTGAAGGACGCACCGGACGATGTGGAAGACAACCTGGATGTCGCCGATGCCGAAGCTGCGCCTGTGATTGCGCTGGTTAACAAGGTGATGATCAAAGCTCTCCAGGAGGGCGTTTCCGATATCCACGTCGAACCCCAAGAGGAGAGCCTGCGAATTCGATTCCGCAAAGACGGCGTTTTGCGAGAAGCTTTCCCTGAGCCTTTCCCCAAGAAGATCATCCCAGCGGTGACGGCCCGCTTCAAGATCATTGCTCAGTTGGATATTGCCGAGCGCCGACTACCGCAAGACGGCCGCATCCGCCGAGTCTTTGATGGAAATAAGATAGATTTTCGCGTTAGTACGCTGCCGAGTCGCTACGGCGAGAAAGTTGTTCTACGAATCCTAAACAACGAAACCACACAGCTAGGCTTACACAAGCTGATCGAAGACCCTGACTCCCTGCGAGTGGTGCAGGACATGGTGCGCCGACCCTTTGGCTTGATCCTGGTGACGGGGCCGACAGGCTCCGGTAAAACCACGACGCTCTACTCAGCCCTAGCGGAGCGTAACGAACCAGGAGTCAATATCAGCACGGCGGAAGATCCGATCGAATATACTCTCCCCGGCCTCACCCAAGTTCAGGTAATCCGCGAGAAGGGACTCGACTTCCCCACAATCCTCCGCTCCTTCCTGCGGCAAGATCCCGACGTGATTTTGGTGGGAGAAACGCGGGACAAAGAAACTGCTAAGACCGCGATCGAAGCTGCCCTCACCGGACACCTAGTGTTGACAACACTGCACACCAACGACGCAGCCGGGGCGATCGCCCGCCTGGATGAAATGGGTGTAGAGCCTTTCATGGTGTCTGGATCGCTGATCGGCGTAGTAGCCCAGCGCCTAGTACGTCGCCTCTGCTCCGACTGTCGCATTCCCTACACCCCCAGCCGTGCTGAACTAGCTCGGTTTGGTTTGTCTGCCTCCCGCGACGATGAACTAACGCTGTATCGGGCCAATACCCTGCGTGCCCAAGAGATCCTGGAAGCTCAGAGCCAAGGTCAACTTTGCCAGAAGTGTAGTGGTGTGGGCTACAAAGGACGTTGCGGCGTGTACGAGATCATGCGCGTCAGCGAGGGCATTCAAACCATGATCAACCAGGGCGCACCCACTGACGCACTTAAGGAACTCGCTGTGGAAGAGGGAATGCAAACCCTTCTTTCCTACAGCCTCAGCCTGGTGCAGCAGGGCCTTACCACCCTGGAGGAAGTGGAGCGCGTTACCTTCACAGACACTGGTTTGGAGTCGGAGCTGAAGGCGAAACGTAAGAGTTCCCTCACCTGCCGCGTCTGTAGCGCTGACTTAAAGCAGGAGTGGATTGATTGCCCCTACTGCATGACTGCCCGCTTCCAGGAGTAGGACTAGGTTATGTTGACATTGGTTGGAGGGGTGCAGGGGCAAAGCCCTCAAACCTCCTTATCCTCTTCATCTCGCTTTAGAGGTCAACAGAATCTGAAGAGCTACTGATACAACTCTGCTCGATCGTCCCTACATGGGCTGTGGGTAAGTTAGAAGTAGACTCTGGAAGCCAGACTACATACAAACGCTTCTTATGTAACTTTTTCCTACACAATTTCCTCAAACAGTTCGTTCTCAGACAATTCGTTGACCCCCGATCACCACAAGGAGCAAGCCGCATGGAATTGATGATTGAAGATTTGATGGAGCAGCTAATCGAGATGGGCGGCTCCGACCTACACCTGACCGCAGGCTTGCCTCCCTATTTCCGCATCAGTGGACACTTGCAGCCGATCGGGGATCAACCTCTCAGTGACGAAGAGTGCCAGCGCCTCATCTTCAGTATGCTGAACAACACCCAGCGGAAAAATTTGGAGCAAAACTGGGAGCTAGACTGTTCCTATGGAGTACGGGGACTGGCGCGGTTCCGCGTCAACGTCTACAAAGATCGGGGAACTTTTGCTGCCTGTCTGCGCGCGCTCAGTTCCAAAATTCCTAACTTCGATAAGCTCGGACTGCCCGATGTGGTGCGGGAGATGGCAGAAAAGCCCAGAGGACTGATTCTAGTGACGGGGCCGACTGGATCGGGCAAAACAACTACCCTGGCCGCTATGGTTGATTTGATCAACCGCACCCGCGCCGAGCATATTCTGACGGTGGAAGATCCGGTGGAGTTTGTGTACGAGCCAATCAAAAGCTTGATCCACCAGCGACAGCTTGGGGAAGATACCAAGAGTTTTGCCAATGCGCTCAAGGCTGCCCTGCGGGAAGATCCCGATATCATTCTAGTGGGTGAACTGCGGGATTTGGAAACGATCGCCCTGGCCATCACCGCCGCCGAAACCGGCCACCTGGTCTTCGGAACTCTGCACACCAGTTCTGCTGCCCAAACGGTCGATCGAATGATCGACGTATTTCCTGCTGAGCGCCAAACCCAAGTGCGAGTGCAGTTGTCGAACTCTTTGGTGGGAGTTTTCAGCCAAACCCTCGTGCCTCGCAAGGTTGTCAAGCCAGGCGAATTCGGGCGAATCATGGCTCAAGAAATTATGGTAATCACGCCTGCGATCGCCAACCTAATTCGGGAAGGCAAAACGGCTCAGATTTACTCAGCAATTCAGACTGGGGGCAAATTGGGGATGCAAACCCTGGAGAAAGTGCTGGCAGACCAGTATCGCGCTGGGCTAATCACGTTTGAGTCGGCGATGTCGAAAACCTCTCGTCCTGATGAGCTTCAGCGCTTGATCGGTGGAGTGCCAGGAGCAACCCAGGCTACCGCAATGCGGCGCTAGAAACGAGATGGGTTCTCTCGCAGCGTCTTGAAGCGTTGCTCTCTGATACTCAGGAATCAACGCTTTAAGGAATCAATTCCGAGTTACAACTCATTACGCTGCTCTTGAAACAGTTTTTGTAAATGGTCTTTGCTGTGCATGATAGATAGAGTCAGGGTTAGGTTGAGCGCGATCGCAACCCTCTGCCTCTTCACTGCTGCACTTCCTCCTCAGTCATTCAGGTATTTGCTATGCCCACCTTTGTTGCTCGCGTTCAGGACTCTCAAGGTAAAGCCAGGAAAGAGAGAATCTCGGCAGGATCGGTAGTGGAAGCGCGCACTGCCCTACGGGATAAAGGCTACTACATACAGAAAATTGAGCAATCTAGTGGGCTGAACATTGACCTAAGCAAAATTAAGACCTCCCTCACCAGCGTCACTGTCAAAGATAAAGCAGTGTTCTCGCGGCAATTTGCGGCTCTAGTGAATGCTGGGGTAGCGATGGTTAGAGGGTTAGGTGTGCTGTCGGAGCAGTGCCCCAATCCCAAGCTGAAGGCCGCCCTGATGGACATCAGCTCTGACGTGCAGCAGGGGGTAAACCTGGCGGATTCAATGCGAAAGCATCCCCAGTGTTTTGATAGCCTCTACGTCAGTATGATTCAGGCTGGGGAAGTGGGCGGAGTGCTGGATGAAGTGCTGAACCGCTTGGCGAAACTGCTGGAAGACATTGCCCGTTTGCAGAACCAGATCAAATCTGCTATGGCCTACCCCGTTACGGTGGGCATTTTGGCGACGCTGATCTTCATCGGGATGACCGTGTTTCTGCTGCCAATCTTTGCTGAGATCTTCGCCAGCATTGGAGCCGATCTGCCAGCATTCACGCAATTTATGCTGGAGATCAGTAAATTCTTGCGAAGCCCCGCTGTGCTAATTCTGATTGTGGGTATCCCAGTTGCCTTCTTCGTGTACCAGCAGTACTACAAAACGCGAGTTGGGCGAGAGACAATGGATCGCCTGTTCCTGAAAATGCCCCTGTTTGGCGACTTGCTGCAAAAAACGGCAACGGCTCGCTTCTGCCGCACGTTTGGGGCATTGACACGATCAGGAGTTCCTATTCTCACCAGCATGGAAATTGTGCGCGATACCGCCGGAAATCAGATCATTGCCAACGCGATCGATGCAGCCCGCCGTGAAATTCAGACTGGGGGTATGATCAGCATCGCGCTACAACGGGAACAGGTGTTTCCGCTCATGGCTATCCAAATGATCAGCATTGGCGAGGAAACGGGTGAAATTGACAAGATGCTGATGAAGGTTGCAGATTTCTATGAGGATGAGGTAGAGCAGGCCGTAAAAGCCCTGACGAGCATCATGGAACCGATCATGATCATCTTTCTGGGCGGCATGGTGGGGTCAATTTTGCTGTCGATGTATCTGCCCATGTTTGCGGTGTTTGAGAAGCTAGGTTAAAGCAGGTTGCTTGCCCGTGGCGATCGCCTACCTCACTTCCATCTGGGGATTGAGGAACCTGGAGAAAACACTTGCTTCACTAAAGTTCATACAATCAGATTAGATCCCCTTTGATCCAATCCCTTCAGATTGCGAGGACTGCCGTGAAACGAGAAGACTACGAAGAGTTGCTGGCCGATTACAGTAGTGTCTCTGGGGCGATCGCTCTCCTGAAGCAGTACCGACCCTACCTGGAAATGCTGCCGAGTATGCGGCGTCCTGAAGAGAGCATCATCACCATTCCCTTGCCTGTAGTAAAGCTACGGAACGGGAGCGGCACAACCGGCTCTGAGTCGGTACAGCTGCCCTGTGACGACGCCATTCTGATGTGCGATCCCGAATGGAAAATCAAGACTGGAATCGAGGTGTTTGTGTTCATCTACCGTCCCCAAGAGGACTTCTCAGACTTGCTGGGACGGTGGCGACAGACTCAGGTGAGCTTGAGTCAGGGCTATGAGTGGGAATTGCCTTGGCGCTATAAGCACATCCTGAACGACGGAGCGGAGAGCCGTTACCCTTTGTTTGTGGTATTTGATGCAACGCCCGAGCGGATTAAGCGTGGTTTGAGGGGCGCATTTCTGCCTTTCGTGGTGCAGTCCTCCAATGTTGAGGAGGTAGAAGCAGCCCAGGACGACAACTCTGAAGCGCTATGGGTCGGTGGTCAAGATACTCATCCTTAACGCTCCTCTAGCCCATCCGACTTTGTGGATGGCAGAGGAGTCGCCTCGAAACTGTCTGGCCAGGGCTGAGTGGAAGCAGCAATACCAGTGTCGCCTTCCAGCGCTATTAGTGTATCTGCATCAGTCCAAGGCTGATCGGAAGGCGTGATGGAGGTGTCTTCTTCCGGCGCGACCCCATTTGTAACTTCTTTGATCAAGGGTGTGGGAGCAGTCGGTTGAGCGATCGCCAGTTCTTTCAGGGCAGCGCGTACCTCATTAACCGACTGGTAGCGATGGGTGAACTCGTACCGCACCATCCGACTCAGCACCTCTGCCAAGGCATGGCCAACCGTAGCGCGATGCTTCCAAAGGATCTCGCCTGAGTCTGGATCTTGCTTCAGTTGGCTGGGTGGCAGTCCGGTCAGCGCCTGAATTGCCGTGATGCCGATCGCGTAGATATCACTGTTGAAGCGGGGGTTGCCTGCACACTGTTCATTCGGCATATAGCCCTGTGTTCCAATGCCCACAGTGATCCCCGACTGTTCCCAATCCTCCGCTAGTTGATGGATTTCTTTGACTGCGCCAAAGTCAATTAGCACTGGCTTATTGTCTGAGTCGCGGATAATGATATTGCTGGGCTTAATATCGCGGTGGATCACCCTTTGGCTGTGAACAAATTCTAGAATTCTTAGAAGCTCCTGTATCAGCCCCACCACTCGCGCTTCAGGAAGCTGCCTGCCAAGCGACAGTTCTTGGCTGAGGGGATGACCCACAACAAGCTCCTGCACCAAATAAAATTCCTGTTCTTCCTCAAAGTAGGCCAAGAGTTGAGGAATCTGGGGATGTTTGCCTAGTTTCTCCAGGGTTTCTGCTTCGCGATGAAACAAGCGCCGCGCCAGTTTGAACAGTTTGGGATTGTTGCTGGCAGGGCGGAGTTGTTTAACCACGCAGAGCGGCGTTCCTGGACGCTGCACGTCCTCCGCCACGTAGGTTTCCCCAAAGCCACCCGATCCAAGCAGCCGGACGATCGTATACCGCCCAGCTAGGAGTTTGCCCACAATCGCCTGTTCGCGGCGCAGCAAATCTTGCAGATCGTCCTGCTGGCTGATAATTTCCCGCACGATCGGCGAACCGACATAGTTCTCAAGGGTGCGCCGGAGCTGAAGCTTACGCCCATATTCCCCAGCTGCGCCTGTCGCCAAGTAAGTCACGCCACACAGCCCGATCGCCACTAGGGGAACTGCCACAGGCAACGTCCATCCGCCCAGCACAAACACGCCGAAGCCCACAACTCCCCAAGATAAAGACAACCCGATCGCGCTACAAAACCGCCAAGAGGTACGACGGAGCTTGCTTTGCAAATAGCCGGCGATCCCCACCAAACTCGCCACAAAAAGTCCTGCCGCAACTGGGTTAGGTAGGGCATCTCCGATCGCTCGGTTTTGCATCAGCGTGGCGATGGCATTGGCGTGGATCTCGATCCCAGAAAGCAGATTGGGATGGAGCAGGCTACCGGAAAACGGTGCAGGGTGGAAATCCTGGTAGCTGGTGGCGGTGGGCCCGATCAGCACGATCGCATCTTTGAACGTGCCCCTCTCTTGGTGCTGGGCCCAAGCTACCGGATCAAGCACCTGCCAAAAAGGAACTTGCTGGAACGTACCCGCCTCGCCATAGAAGAACAAAGTCTGACCTTTGGAAGCACTGTGGGGAATCTGGGCCGCTTGAAGAACTGCTTCGGCGAACGAGGGAACCTTACCTTCCTGCTGGAGATACTCGGCGGCATTGCGATCGCCATAGTTGCGGCTCAGCAACTGAGGATAGAAGCTGCCGAGGCTGTGGATGCGGCCGTTAGGGGCAAGGGGGAAGTTGATGAACCCGATGGACTGAGAAGCAGTGGCGAATAGGGCGTTAGGCGTGACCAGTTGAGTCAAATCGCCCTGAAGATTGATTTGATTGCTGACGTCCTCATACAGGGCTGCTAGAGTGACTCGTCCAGCGAACTGCCGCAACACCTTCTGAAGTTGAGCATCCTCAGAGGGCTGAGCGCTAGGGAGATCCAGCACAACATCCAACGCTACCGATCGTGCCCCAGTGGTCATCAAGCGCTCGATCGCAGTTGCATAAGCACTACGTTTAGGCGGAGCCGTTTGGAGAGGCTCTAGGTAAGGATAAGCCTTTGGATCAGCTAGATAATTCTTTCCCTGGGAGATAGTGTCGGCATCCAGGGCTAGGATCACGATATTTCGAGGCGCAGCCACTGGCCCACGCACTTCAAAGAACAGACTCTGAAGTTGACGCTCTGCTGCCTGGATGAAGTTGGACTGGGTGGCTGTGACGATCGCCGCTAGGATAGCCCACGCACCAACACACCCATGCCCCAGTCGAGCAAATCGCTTGGAATATACTCTGGAACCTTCAGTTCTTTCGTTCCGATGAGTGAGCGGCAACGCCTTGCCCAGCAGAGTTTCTGTTTTAGGTAGCAGGGGGTCTGACATTTTCACCTTTGAGCAAGGACGCTTCAAGCCGCACGATCGACCCTTGAGCAGAGAGTCGATTTCTCAAATCTACCTCTACAAAATCAATCATTCAAACCCAAAAAGACCCACTCCCGTAACGAAAGTTCCCGCTTGACTAGGTTTTAGGGAATCGCAGGATGGACGAGTATCCAGTTTCCCAACCCGATCGTCAGGGCAACATCAGCACAAAGCTTTAGGTAACACCTGCCTGAAGAGGGATGATCCCGCAGACCTATAAGCTAGAACAAAAATTACGGTCAAGACTCAATAACATTCACTGTCTGAGGATTTTGAAAAAAGACGCACCACTTTAAATTTTTCAGTACTATGAAATGAGGTTAAGAGATCTTTACACGACTAAAACTTAAAGTTTTAAGCGGGTTGATGCAGTTGAGAAACTAGCTAACGGTTTAACGACTGAGCATCAGAAATTTGTTCTATACAAATTTACAGGTTATTAGATTCTATGAATTATGCTGCCAGCCGTCTGTCGATCTTCGTGGACGGAAACAATATGTTCTACGCACAACAAAAAAACGGGTGGTTCTTCGATCCGAAGCGGGTTTTGGGGCATTTTACAGGGACTCCTGACACAACCTTAATCAATGCCTTCTGGTATACGGGTCTGAAAGACCCCCAAGACCAACGAGGCTTTCGAGATGCCCTGATTAGCTTAGGCTATACGGTTAGAACCAAGATCCTGAAGGAGTATTACGACGATAACTCAGGGCGCTATTCTCAAAAAGCAAACCTGGACATTGAGATTGTGGTGGATATGTTCAGCACCGTAGAGCAGTACGATCGCGTTGTCTTGTTCAGTGGTGATGGCGATTTCGAGCGGGCGATCGAACTCCTACGAGCTAAGAATACGCACATTACCGTCGTGTCTACTGAAGGCATGATCGCACGGGAACTGCGGAACGCTACCGATCGATACATTGACCTGAACGATATCCGCAAGGCGATCGAGAAAGCTGATTACTGAAAGCAACCTTCCAAGATCCTGAAGGCACTCTCCTGAAAGGTTTGCTGAAAAGTGATTGTTCCCTCTGCCGCTTTACGCGATCGTCCCTCTGAGGATATTTGAGAAGGCGCAGCGAAAGACTGAAACCTCGATTCTGTCGTTGTGTAGTCAGCGCTGCAAGCCTGATTCTTGCGTGATGAGCAGCCATTCTCAGACATCCTCTCAAATGGGCTGGAGGAGGGCGATCGAGGGTGATCGGTGGTCAAGTTTGGTCAACGGAGCGCGTGGGCAAATGTTTCAAAGTTTGAAGTCTCAGCCCATCAGTCTTAGGGGCAAACCAACCGAGCCGTAGAATGGTGAGGCTTCATGAGAACTGACAAGCGCTCGTAAACCCATGACTACAAGCTCGATCGATCGTCCTGTTAACAAGAAACTATGGATGGCAGCTATTAAGCCACCCATGTACAGCGTTGCTATTCTGCCGATCCTGGTGGGCACGGCGATTGCCTTTGCCGAGACCAAAACTTTTCAAGCCGGAATTTTTTCGGTGTTTGTATTTTCTGCCGTGCTGATCTTAGCGTGGGAAAACATCAGCAACGATGTGTTTGATTCGGAAACTGGCGTGGATGTAAACAAGCATCATTCTCTGGTGAACTTAACCGAGAACAAGTCTTTGGTGTTTTGGTTGGGAAATCTTTGTTTGGCGACAGGACTGTTTGGCATTGGAGCGATCGCGGCAATTCAGCAAGACTTGATGGTGGTGGGAATTATTCTGGCGTGTTGTGTTCTCGGCTATGTCTACCAAGGGCCGCCGTTTCGGTTGGGCTATCAAGGACTGGGCGAAATTCTCTGCTTTTTTGCTTTTGGCCCGCTGGCTTTCGCTGCCGCCTACTACAGCCAAACTAAAGATTGGTCAGAGGCAAATTTAGCGGCTTCGGCGATCGTTGGCGTTTCCACTAGCTTGATTCTATTTTGTTCTCACTTCCATCAAGTTGAGGATGATTTTGCGGTGGGTAAGCGATCGCCGATCGTCCGTCTGGGAACTGCTAGAGCTGCTCAACTGTTGCCCTGGCTGTGCAGCAGCATTTATGCGCTGACGCTGTGGGGCGTGCTGACGCAGATTTTTCCGATCGCCACACTGCTGATTTTTGGTAGTCTCCCGATCGCTATCAAACTTTGTCGGCACGTCGGCGCAAACCATGACAAGCCAGAGAAGGTGAGCAACTGCAAGTTCACGGCTGTTTCGCTGCACTTCTGGAGCGGGGTCTTGCTAGCGATCGGCTTTGTG
>DATNQR010000401.1:0-3289 GCA_036703905.1 Thermosynechococcaceae cyanobacterium | reverse complement strand
TGAAGGGTATTCTGCCTTCGAGCAAGCCTTTATCTACCTGCTTAATCATCGACAAAACATCCAACTTGCAGAGTTGTTGCTTTCAACACGGAACCCTGAACCCTACCCCTTCCTAACACACTCGTTTCATCGCGGTTCGTTTCCTCCAACAATTGTCAATCATGATGAGAATAGAAGTACCCAAAGAGGGGAGAACGATTATTGGGTGAAGTGGGGACCAGAACTTCACTTCATTGCTGACGAAGTTTTTGAGCGGACGCTAGTTAATGTGGATACGCTTGCTTATTCTCTGGATGCTGCGATAATTAGTTTGGCAGGAGGAATACTGCTTGATTGTGGCTGGACGAAAGAGTTTGCGCTTCCCCAACAAGTAAGCTCCATCTAACCATTCGGTTGGAGCGGATTGCCGAGTGTTGCTGGTGGGGATGTTAGCGTTATTTCTAACCGCTCAACCGAGTCGTTGGGCTGCTTTCTTGTTTTAATGAGATTCGTATTGGATGGTAAACAATTATGAGTTCAAATCAGCAGTTTCTGCAAAATTTATACGAAGCTTTCAACAAAGGCGAGATTGAAACAATCATCTCGGTGATGCACCCGGACGTGAAATGGGCGAACGGGGTGGAAGGCGGTTTCGTCTATGGACGCGACGCGGTGCGCGAATACTGGATCAATCAATTTAAGGTTATTCAAGTGCAGCTTGAAAGCTTGAAATTCGAGACGGATGAAAACAACCGAAATGTCGTTACCGTTCATCAAATCGTCAGGGATTTGCAAGGAAATCTGTTCGCAGACGCAACGATTCAGCAAATCTTTACTATTGAGAATGGTTTGATTAGTCTTTATGAAATTGGCGAAACCGAAACAATCCAAGAAATGATTCAAAAGACGAAAACTCCCAATGAGTAATTGGGAAGGCAGTTACAATTCGAGCCGTTGCTTTTACCGATCGCAATGAAGAGGGGTTAATAACTTCGGTCAGATTCTGTCTTGCACTCGACCGTTTAGAGCTTTTTCGTTGAGTTCGATAGGTTACTGGCGGCGGGTGAAGCGGTACATTATGCCGACTAGGGGTAACCGATAGTAAGATTCTAGTTGCTAATTTGTTAGGTGCTTTTATTTTCGGCACTGGGCTTTTAAGCGGTATAGATGCAATGGTAAAACGACATCAGAGCTTCCAAGTTCGGCGGGCTACCGCTGCTGGATGCGCGGATCAATGAATCCATAGGAAACATCCACCAGCAGATTAAGCAGCACAAACGTCACGGCAACGAAGATCACGCCGCCCTGCACCACAGGATAGTCTCGCGCCAAGATGCCTTCATAGATCCAGGAGCCAATGCCCGACCAAGCGAAGATCGTCTCGGTAAGGATTGCGCCGCCGAGGAGAGTGCCAAACTGAAGTCCGGCGATCGTCACCACCGGCAGTAGCGCATTTTTGAGGGCGTGCTGGAACACAACTCGGCGCTCTGGAACTCCTTTAGCTCTAGCGGTGCGGATGTAGTCCTGCGACAGGGTTTCCAGCATGGCGCTGCGGGTGATGCGGGCAACGATCGCTAACGGAATTGTGCTGAGGGTCACGGCTGGCAGAATCAGGTGAGTCAGCACATCGCCTAGAGCCAGGAGATTCCCTTGCAGCACAGCATCAAGCACGTAGAATCCGGTGAGCGGGCGGAAACTGAACCCCACATCAGTACTGATGCGACCACTCGGAGGCAACCAGCGCAAATTCACGGCAAACAGGTAGATCAGCAGCAGCCCCAGCCAGTAGACAGGCAAGGATACTCCCAAAAGCGAACCCGTCATGGTCAGGTTATCCAGCCAGCCATTTTTTCGCACGGCCGCCAAAACTCCGGCAGGAATGCCCACCAGTAGGGCGATCGCCATTGCCGCTAGGGAGAGTTCCAGAGTGGCGGGAAAGCGCACTCGCAGTTCGTCAGCGATCGGAACACCGCTAATGATACTGGTTCCCAGATCCAGCCGCAGCAGGCTGGCGAGAAAAGTGAAGTATTGCACAGGTAGAGATTGGTTGAGTCCTAGCTTTTCTCGCAGGGCCGCGATTTGGTCAGGAGTCGCCCGTTCACCGCCTAACACCACTGCTGGATCGCCAGGGATCAGGTGCAGGAAGGCAAACACCAGCAGCGTGATTCCCAGTAGCACAGGAAAAAGACTGAGTAGCCGTTTGGCAAGGTAGATCCACACAGGTCGTTACGATGGCAGAAGATTGTTCCTGAGTTTAAGCGATTAGCTGCCACAGCCACCGCAACCCCCGCAACCCCCACCGCCACAACCACTGCTCCCACCACTGTCTCCACCCCCGCCGATACCACCTCCTCCACTATCACTGCCGCCCCTACTGCTATAAACCGGAAAAACGCTTTCCAGATCGGTAAAGGGGCTACCGACCAAGATCTCCGGCCCAAACAATGCAAAGAGCAGAGGAAGTTGAGGGTCGTCGCTGCTGATGTTGGAGCGCTGGAATCGATCGCGCAAATCTGCCAGGACGCGATCGCCGTAGCGGGTACGTTGCGGTAGCGCCTTGAAGAGGCCCAATCCCCAAACAGTCACGACAAAGCATAGAAAGATCAGAAAGCTGACGGGCTTCTCGCGGGAGAGTCCTACCGCAATCTTGGCGACACCCAACCCCAGCAGTGTCAGCAGCAGCAGAATTGGGTAGAGTCGCGCTTTCTGGGCTTGAGCTTGGGTCAGCACCAAACCCAACTGCACTAGGCGATCGCGAATCGAGCCAGTCTTTTTCTCAGCCGTCTGCTGAATTTGCCAGAGGGGTTGATCTCCCTCAATCTCGGCGGCGACAGACTTCTCCACAAAAGACCTAGACGGATTAACAGATTGTTCTAGGCTCAAAATTCCTGAAGGCAATACCTTGACAGATCTCTGCTGAACCAGACTGGCGATCGCTGTATCCACTACTCGCCCTGCTCCGCCAGCCAGGTAAGCAGTCTCATAGTCATTGAGTTTCAAAAAGGGTCGGCGAGGATCGCCATCCGGTTGCCGTAAATAGTTTCGCAGCCAAAAGGCCAGAGGCAAACCGACCACGATTAACACAATGTAGAACGTGAGAAACTCCGGGCCGGTGAAGTTCAAGGGGTTCGCCGCAGCCTGACAGCCCACCAGTAGCACCAAGAGCGGCAAGATCAGGGCAACCTGGGGGCGCAGTCGAATCACGCCCAAAGTTGGCTTCGACAGCACCCAGTTTTGCTGCGTGTTGACTCGGATAAAGTTTAGATCTCGCCCAAATTGATCGCTAGGCAACGGCCAAAGCTCCACGGGC
>DATNQR010000400.1:0-11851 GCA_036703905.1 Thermosynechococcaceae cyanobacterium | reverse complement strand
TGGCTTGCGGAATCCCGTCGGTTTGGCCTTCCAGCCCCAGACCCGCCAACTCTTCGCCACTGTGAACGAGCGGGATGGCCTCGGCGACGATCTGGTTCCTGACTACCTTACCCAGGTGCAGTCCGGTGGATTCTACGGCTGGCCCTATACCTACCTAACCCCCGATCGCCTTGACCCTAACCATGCCCAAAATGGGCGCAGCGATCGCCCCGATCTAGCGGCCCGCACTCTTACCCCAGAGGTGTTGTTCCAGGCTCACTCCGCTGCCTTGGGACTGCAATTCTACACGGGATCAACCTTTCCCCAGAAGTATCGCAATGGTGCATTCGTTGCGTTCCGTGGCTCCTGGAATCGCGACCAGGGCACGGGTTACAAAATTGTGTTTGTCCCGTTTGATGCCAACGGCAAGGCGCAGGACTACTACGAGGACTTTCTCACGGGGTTCCTGACCAATGCTGCGGGGCCCGATACCTGGGGTCGGCCGGTGGGCCTGCTAGTTCTGCCCGACGGCAGTTTGCTCTTGACTGAGGAAGCGAACGGTCGAATCTACCGGATTCAATATCGGGGTGTGGGTTAAGCCAACGGCATGATGTATTGAGATTCTGGGTTGAAGTGGGATGTAGGAGGCGTTGCTTCCTATTGAGGGCGAAGCCATCAAGCTCCCTTACTACCCTTCACCTCGATTCAAAAGTCAACAGAACCTAGCTCATAAGTCGGTCAGGATTTGAATATCTTTGACTTGGTGAGCGATCGCCCCTGCTTGCCTGAGCGTCTGGGGATTTGCACCGCCCCACGTTACCCCAATGCTCCCGGCTGCCTGTGCCGCGATCGCCAGTTCAATGTCTGCGGTGGAATCGCCGATCACCAGAGTGGCTTCCGGTGAGACTCCCAGCGCTTCGCAGGCTTCCAGCAGCAGCACGGGATCGGGCTTGCCAGGACGATCGTCTGTTCCGAGGTGAAACTGGACAAGTGCCCAGAGATCCTGGCGATCGATGAAGTCCCGCACGTTGTCGTTTGTATCTGAAGACACGATCCCCAGACTAATCCCGGCCGTTGAGATTTGTTGCAGCAGTTCCCGCACCCCAGGAAACAAAGGGGTGAGATCCGCTTTATGGTTCAGCACCCGACCCGCTTCCGTAAAGGCTGATCGCACGATCGCCAGCGCTTCCAGCCAATCGCGCCCGGTTTCGGCAACGTAGGCGGCGGCAGCAATTTCGTTCTCGCGTCGTGTGCCCACGGACAGCAGCCCAGCAGGATTGAGGCGATCGCCCTCTAATCCAAACGCCATCAGCAAAGGGTCTTGCACTCCCGGAATTTGGGCATCGATCAAGCGGGCGCGCTTGCGTCCCAGGTTTTGCAGGTAGTCTCTGGAATCCGCTAGGGTTCCGTCTTTATCAAACAGAATTGCTTGAATCTCAGAGAATTGAGCCGCCGCACATTGAATAGTTGCCATTTGTTCTTGCTTGAACGATTACTACTTGTCCACAGAACTTGCTCACAAGACCCGCTTACAAAAACTTGCTCACAAAAAAAGAGGGAAGCTCCCTCTTTTTCTGCGCTTGATTCGAGCAATAGAGCTTACTCTGCGATCGCCTCTTCCATAAGTTCTTCTACCGGCTCTTCCGAAAGCTCACCTACTGGCTCATCTATAGGCTCCTCCGGTTCTTCCATAGCAGAGGGAATTTCTTCCTCTTCGATCGCTTCCAGCGGTTCGGCTACTGCTAGGGTCTTCCCTTGCTGTTGGGCTAGGAGTTGTTCGCGGTAGCGGATGGCCATTTCCTCAGCTTTGTCATAGACTACCTGAGGATTCTTGACCATATCGCCGGGTTCCGGCTCCAGTTGCTTCGTAGACAGGGAAATCCGACCCCGCTCAGCATCCAGATCAATGATCATTACTTTCACTTCGTCGTTCACATTGAAGACGCTGTGGGGAGTGTCGATGTGATCGTGGGAAATCTCGGAGATGTGCAGCAGACCGCTCACGCCGCCAATGTCAATGAACGCACCGTAGGGCTTGATCCCACGCACCGTACCGATGACTACTTCGCCCACCTCTAGGCGGTTCATCTTGCGTTCCACCAGAGCGCGACGGTGGCTTAGAACCAAACGGTTGCGCTCTTCGTCCACTTCCAAAAACTTCAGAGGCAAGTCTTCGCCTACCAAATCTTCTTTAGGCTTGCGGGTGCTGATGTGGGAGCCAGGAATAAAGCCGCGCAGACCTTCGATCCGCACCAGCGCACCGCCCCTGTTAGTGGCAAATACGCCCGATCGCACCGTCGCGTCTTCCGCTTGGAGTTGCCGCACCCGTTCCCAGGCCCGCATATACTCAATTCGACGAATCGAGAGGGTGAGTTGCCCGTCTTCGTTTTCATCGGCCAGGATAAAGAACTCGCGGGTTTCGTTGGATTGCAGCACCTCTTCCGGGTTGTCGATCCGGTTGATGGACATCTCCTGAATCGGAATGTATGCAGCAGTCTTGGCCCCGATGTCGATCAGAGCGCCCCGTGGCTCCAAGCTAAAGACGGTTCCCGCCACCACATCGCCAGGGCTGAAATGATAGTCGTATTTGTCGAGTAAGGCAGCAAAATCTTCGTGAGTGAAGCCAACGTCTGTAGCAAGTTCCTGATTGACCATGCGAATCGTGTCCTAAAGTTAAGTATCTCCGTAGTAATATGCGGGCCTGTTGATGTGTTCGCACGTCGAAGCCGCGCTACCTACACCTGCATACTCTCAGGCATTGGAAAAGGTCTGATTTGGATTAGATGTCCAGAAGAACAATAATAACTTAATTCTGCTGGGACAACGCAATTTGTTTGCGATCGCTGGGTCTTCTGAAGGCGATCGCCCTCAGCTTTGGCAAAGGGACTCTACCCGCAGCGACTCCCCAGCAATGTAAGCAATTTAGTTTCGCCGCGCTGTCTGGTGAGAGGGAATTACGCCATTGGTGTTGCCATTTGCAGCTTCTTCTAAAGGCTGAACATTGCTGCCTTGCAGATGATCGAGGGTATCGACGAAATCTCGAATGCCTTGAAACTGACGATACACGGAGGCAAAGCGAATATAAGCTACTTCACTCACCCCTTGAAGATGATGCAGAACTAACTCCCCAATCTCGCTGGTGGAAACATCCCGAACAAATCGCTGCTGTAATTCGGCTTCAATGATATCGGCTAGTTTCTCGATCGCCGTAGCCGTTACCCCTGTTTTCTCACAGGCTCTCGTGATGCCGCGCAGAAGTTTGAATCGATCGAACGGTTCGCGCCTGTCATCTCGCTTGGTCACGGTGATAGGAATAGATTCTACCCGCTCGTAGGTTGTGAAGCGGTTATTGCACTTCAAACACTCACGCCGCCGTCGTACACTACTCCCTGCGTCTGCTGAACGGGACTCAAGAACTCGGTTTTCAATGTGCTGGCAGGAGGGACAGCGCATAGTTTAAGCAACTCCAAACAGAATAAGATCAAGTAAATTACTGGGCCTGAAGTGCCACTGCTACAGACAGTTCAGCGATCGTCCAGACAGGAAAGGAAGCTAGCTTACAGAATAAGCTAGACCAGTATCTACGATTATTACCGATTCGCTTCACTAATTTTTTCGATCGCCACTTTCCCGCTTGAATTCAGTAGTCAAGCAGGCTTCAAAATTTTGTTTCACTCGTCTCAGTTCGCCACTAAGGACTCGGTTTTCTCTGCTTAGTTTGTTTTGACGGATCGTTGCTGCTGGATGGCGGCTTGAGTCAAGCTGAAGCGATCGAACCGCCAGCTTTCCTCAGTTCCGCACCAGCCACTTCTGAGCGTCCAAGCGCTGCAACACTCCAAACACCAGCAAGCCCAGATTAACCTTGCGCTCATCGATCAAAAACGACTCCATCGTACTTGCCCGCACCGTGCTTTCTGTATAGGAAAAGCCCCTCTGCCCCTGAATATCTCCATCGAAGAAGTAGAGGCGGAATTCTTTAGGCTGCTTGTAGGCGCTGCTCCAACGCCCGATGACTTGCCAGGAGGGAGAGGACTGCTGGAAGCCTTTGATGTCGATCGTCCCCTGCTCAAACGTCAAATCGAAATCCTGAACGCCTTGCTTGGTTAGTCCCGCTTTCAAGGCTGGCAGAAAATCCTGCTCGATAAAATCCTTGAAGGGCTTGTCTTCAACGGCGGGGGCCTTCTCCTTCTTGGCTTTGGCCGCGGGCTTCTCGCCCTCAGCATCACCCTCGGCGGGCTTCGTCGCTTTAGGCTTAGCCGCGTTGGGGTTCGTTTCGGGGTTGGCGGTGCTGGGGTCAGGCGCGTTGGCGCTGGGAATGTTGGTCGTGTCTACCTCGGAGGAGGCAGGCGAATTTTCTTCTGCCACATCGGGAGCCTGCTGCTCGACTGTGCTGGGGGCGACCTCTCCGGCCTCGTTATGGGTTTGTTCTGCCATGCTTCCGATCGATCCTTTTTTCAGCGCTCACAGTTTCGGTAGGCTACGAAGGATTTCGTCCCTGGAATTTATCTTAATGGAATCCTCGCCTTGCAGGTAGCCGATCGCCATAATGGAAGCCATAGAAAGCAGCCCATTCTTCCTGAATCTGCCGTGTTGCCCTCTGCCCACCCCCTCAATGTTCTAGTTCAAGGCGAAGGATTTCCGATTCTCTGTCTGCACGGGCATCCTGGCTCTGGCAGCAGTATGTCGGTATTTACGCAGCACTTGTCGCAAGGCTTCAGGACGCAGAGGTTCCAGACGATCGCCCCTGACCTGCGGGGGTATGGGCGCAGTCGCACCGATCGCGATTTTGTCATGACCGATCATCTGCTGGATCTGGAAGCGCTGCTGGATCGGTTGCAGATCGATCGTTGCCTGATTTTGGGCTGGTCGCTGGGCGGGATTCTGGCGATGGAACTGGCGCTGGCGCTGCCGCAACGGGTGAGCGGACTGATTCTGGTGGCCACTTCCGCCAAGCCTTGGGGCAGCCATCCGCCGATTAGCTGGCAGGACAATTTGTTCACAGGGATCGCCGGAATTATCAACCGGCTGCGGCCGGGCTGGCAGTGGAACATCGACACTTTTGGTCAGCGATCGCTGTTCCGCTACTTGGTGCAGCAGCAAACCCCCAGCACCTACCGCTACCTGGCCCAAGATGCACTCTCGGCCTACCTGCAAACCTCTGGCTACGCCAACCGCGCCCTCTACACCGCGCTGGGAAAGCGCTACAACCGCCTTTACGATCTCAAGAAAGTTGAATGTCCTGCTCTAGTGCTGGCAGGAGCAGACGATCGCCACATCACGGCAGCTTCCAGCCAGGAGACGGCGAAGTTCCTGCCCAACTCCGAATGGCACTGCTATCCCAAAACGGCACACCTATTTCCCTGGGAGATCCCCGATCGAGTGCTGGCTGACATTGACGTTTGGCTGGAGCGCTACGAACACGAGTTAACTCGCTCCTGATCGAGGCTAAGACCACTGAGCATCCAATCTTTCATCGGCCAGAGTTACACCCTGGCTGGGTCAGCAAAGCGGATTTTGAGGTAATCATCTTCCATCTTTGCGCCTGCGGGTTGCAGGGCGGCCAGAGCTTGGGGTAGAACCAGATTCCGACGATGGTTGCCGATGCGAATGTTCAACTCATCGCCCGTTTTGCTCAACTCAACCTGACTTTTCTCGATTCCCGGCAAATAAATCTCCAGACTGTACTGCTGCTGGTCTTGCACCACGCGCATAGTGGTTTCTTTGTAGTAGATCTGGGTTGGATCTTCGCTGTCAGGATAAAGGGTTTCTTTGAGGCGATCGAGGGCTTCTAAGCCGCACATTTCCTCAGAATAGAGCGGCACTTCTTTGATCGGCAGGGGCAAGAAATTCTCGTGAATTTCCTGACGGTGCTGCTGCTGTAGTTCTTTCCAGCGCTGGAAAAATGGGTCGGTGACAGAATCGGGAATGATTCGGGTAGCGATCACTAGATCTGTAGAGACATTGTACAAACTCAGGTAAGCGTGGGCGCGCAGGGATTCTTTGATCACCATTTTTTCTGGGTTCATCACCAGCCGCACCGAGGTTTGTGTTCCGTCGGTCAGCACCTTTTCCAGCGCTTCAATTTGCTCGTAAAACTCGTAAGGTGCATTCATCACCTCTTTATCTGGCAGAGAGAAGCCAGCGATCGGGCGGAAAATCGGCTCCACCAGCGGCCGCAGCGCTACCGAAATTCCCTGGAACGGCTTGTAGAAGCGGCGCATATACCACCCACCCACTTCCGGCAGACTCAGAAGCCGCAGGGCAGTTCCGGTAGGAGCTGAGTCAATGATCAGCACATCAAACTCGCCTTCGTCATAGTGCCGCTTCATCCGCACCAGTCCAAAGATCTCATCCATACCGGGGAGAATGGCCAGTTCTTCTGCCTGTACGCCATCCAGCCCCCGTGCCTGCAACACCTGGGTGATGTAGCGCTTCACGGCTCCCCAGTTGCCCTCCAGTTCCATCAACGCATCCAGTTCCGCACCCCAGAGGTTGGGTCGCACCAGACGGGGATCGTGACCCAGTTCCAGGTCGAAGCTATCGGCTAGAGAGTGGGCCGGATCGGTACTCAGCACCAGGGTTTTGTAGCCCAGTTCTGCACAGCGCAACCCTGTGGCCGCAGCGACCGAGGTTTTGCCCACGCCGCCTTTTCCCGTCATCAAAATTACGCGCATGAATCCCCTGGTCTTTCCTGAGAGAGGTTTACATTCTTTTACTTTAGTCGATCTCTCAGTCCCAGCACTTCACTTTCCTAGCACTTCACTTCCCAGAGCTTCATTTTCCAAGAAGCTTAACTAGCCCGATGCCGCCCAAATACAGCGCCACCACAGCGCCGCCCAGTAAACTCTGGGTCAGGGGATCGGTAGAGGGAGTCAGCACCGCGCCCAGCACTGCCGCGCCGATCAGCACAAACCGCCAGCCCGACAGCATTTGTTCTGAGGAAACAATACCCAGCAAACCCAACAGCGCCTGGACGATCGGGATTTGGAACGCTAACCCAGTGCTGAACATCAGCAGCAGCACAAACTCGAAGTATCGATCGATCGACCACAACTGCTCCACTACATCTGCGCCGTAGGAGATGAAGAAATTCAGCGCTGCCGGGATCAGGGCAATGTAAGCGAAAGCCAGACCTGCAACAAACAAAACGCTGGAGCCGAGGACGATCGGGGCTAGGAGTCGCCGCTCTCGTCGCGTCAGTCCGGGCAGCACGAAGGCGATCACCTGGTACAAAATCATCGGACTAGCGAGCAAGATGCCGCTATAGGCCGCCACCTTGAGCGACACGAAGAAAAATTCTCCTGGCGCAAGCTGGAGAAACTTCACGTCCCCCGCCGGAACTTCTAAAAGCTGCACGATCGGCTTGACGAAGAAAAAGCAACCAACGATGCCCACACCCACGGCAATCAGGGCGTAGAAGATGCGTTGCCTCAGTTCCTCCAAATGGTCAAACAGCGACATCTCCACATCGTCGATTTCGCCATCCGGGTCGATCAGCGGGGCGGTCGGGTCAGTTTCGGCAGCTTCAACACTTAAGTTTTGCAGCGGAGCAGTTTCCAGGTCTGGGGAAGCAGTCATGAGTTAGCTTGCGTCGGAACATCCCCTTATTCTATCGGGGTATACAGGCGAAGCCCAGATGGAGGGCAAAAGTGCGATCGTGATAGCTGTGACCGCGCTCGTGATAGTCGGCTGGACTAGAGGCGATCGTCACACGCTCTGCAACTCTTCCAGTTTGGTCAGCACTTCAGCACTGTGGACGGTTGGATTCACTCCAGTGAAAATTGCTTGCAGCTTGCCTTCAGGATCAATCACGTAGGTATGGCGTAGGGAAACCACACCCATCCAGGAACCGTAGGCCTTGCTGACTTCGCCCGTGGTATCTGCCAGTAGAGGAAACCGCAGCCCCTCCGAATCGCAGAATTCCGCGTGGGACTTCACCGAGTCGGCACTAATGCCCAGGATTTGGGTATTGCGATCGAGGTACTTGGGCAAGTCCTGCTGAAACCGCCGCGCTTCTAAAGTGCAGCCTGACGTGAAGTCTTTGGGATAGAAATAGACTACGACCCATTTGCCCCGGTAGTCAGTCAGAGAAACGTTGCCGTCACCCGTGTTGGTCGGCAGGCTGAACTCCGGCGCGGTTTGGTGGAGGGCAGGCTGGGGGCCGCCAAGGGCAAAAGCGGCCTCTGAGAAACTCAGCGTTGCAGCCAGAATTAGACAGACAGACAGGCAGAACTGAAGGATCGATCGACGGCTGATCATGGAAGTCACATCTGAGACACTGCTTAACGTAAGTTTACAGGATGGGAAGGGACGATCGCGCCAAGCTCAGCTTGCTGCAATAGCCCGTACTCCAAGCCCTCCACCACTGCCTGATAGGAAGCCTCCAGGATGTTGCCAGAGACTCCCACTGTCGTCCAGCGCTGCGACCCGTTGCTTGACTCCACCAGCACCCGCGTTTTAGCGGAAGTGCCTGCGCCACCGTCCAGAATTCGCACTTTGTAATCGGTGAGATAGAAACTTTCGATCTGGGGATAGAAGTTGATCAGCGCCTTTCGCAGCGCTGCATCCAGTGCCGAAACGGGGCCGTTACCCTCCGCCGCCTCCAGAATGTCTTTGCCTCCAACCGAAAGCTTAACCGTGGCTAGGGAAGTCGTTAATAGCGTGTCTCCAGGCACGGCATCGTAGTGAACCTGAAAGCCCCGGATCTCGAAGGGCTGGGGCCGCTGATTCAAGGCCGATCGCATCAATAGCTCAAAGCTGGCTTCCGCCGCCTCAAACTGAAATCCCTGGCTCTCCAGTTCCTTCAAACGCTGCAAGATCTGACGGCAGGCGGGATCTTGCTTATCGAGTTCAATCCCAAAGCTGCGGGCCTTAGCCAGAATGTTGCTCAAACCCGCCTGCTCAGAGATCACAATCCGGCGACGATTGCCCACCTGCTCTGGCTGAATATGCTCGTAGGTCAGAGGATTGCGTTCCACTGCGCTGACGTGGATGCCGCCTTTGTGAGCAAAAGCTGACAATCCGACAAACGGCGCGTGGTCATCGGGGGCAAGGTTCACGACTTCGCTAATAAAGCGACTGGTTTCAGTAAGCTGCGCCAATTGCTGATCTGAAATGCAGGGCAGATTCAGCTTGGTCTGAAAGTTAGGAATCAGCGAACATAGGTTCGCGTTGCCGCACCGTTCCCCGTAGCCGTTAATGGTTCCCTGCACCATTTTGGCTCCCTGAAGGACGGCCGCGATCGCGTTTGCCACAGCAGTTCCAGAGTCATTGTGCGTATGAATGCCAAAGCGGATCGGTGAAGGACTCGATCGTTCCATCTCCCGCGCCACTTCCTCCGCAATCTGCTCAATCTCATGGGGCAAAGTGCCGCCGTTGGTATCGCAGAAAACCAGCCATTCGGCTCCGGCTGCGTGCGCGGCTTTGAGAGTTTCTAGGGCATAGGTGGGGTTGTGCTTGTAGCCATCGAACCAGTGTTCAGCATCGTAGATCACGCGGCGACTGTTGACGCGGAGGTATTCGATCGTGTCCCGAATCATCGCTAAATTCTCGTCCAGCGTTGTCTTCAGGCCCTCGGTGACGTGGAGATCCCAGGATTTGCCGAAGATCGTCACCCACTGAGTCCCGGCTGCCAAAATCGGTTGCAGCATTGGGTCTTCCGCCGCCTGCACTCCCGGTCTGCGAGTCGAACAGAACGCCACCAGTTCAGCCTGAGTCAGGGGTTCTTCTTGAAGCTGCCAGAAAAACTGCACGTCTTTCGGGTTCGCGCCTGGCCAGCCGCCCTCAATGAAGGGAATGCCCAGCCGATCGAGCCGTCGCGCAATCTGGATTTTGTCTTCGATCGACAGCGCCAAACCTTCGCGCTGTGCGCCATCCCGTAATGTGGTGTCGTAAATCCAGATCTGGCGAGGAGTGTCTGAAGTCATGGTGGCTGCAACCAGCGAAACTAACCCAATAGAAGACTATTCTAGGGAATCGGGGGGGCGATCGCGGCAAGCGGCGGTGAATACGCTGCTACTGAACTACTGAACTTGAGTTGCTACTGAACTTAAGTGGCTACTGAACTAGGTTGCTACTGGACAATGCCGTCGAAGTTAGCAACCCGGCTCATGATCGACTTTTTTGGAACTGAATCTTTGAGAATCGGTACTGGCAAAGTAAGGAGTGGTCTGCCCAATGTCAAGGATCTCAGTGATTTAGTGCCATTGATAACGGACGGTTTATAGCTTTTTATAGCTTTGAGGTACATAGCTTTGAGGTGCGGCGAAAGATCACCATCAACGGCGTACTGGAGTCCGTAGGGCGTGGTAACAGTGTTCTGAATTGCACTGGGGGCGCACAGCCTCTAGTAACCCTGCTGGCTCTGAATTAAACTGTTCTAACTATCTACTTCCGTACCGATTTCAGTAGAACCAATTTCACTAAAGCAGGGCAGCCTTCACTGAGAGCAACTTCGATCGAGAGCCTGATTGGCTCACAGCAGTTGGATGTTGTAAGCAGGTCTTCGGGGACAAGCATCGGTTGAATACTTCAGAATGGGCATGATACGCGAGGGTTCGCAGGAAAAGTCGAAAGGACGCAATTCATCAGGGGCGTTGCTTGCTCCATTTCACAGACTTTCTTAAAACTTCTGCGGAAGCCAGCCTACTGTTCGTGTAAATGAGTACAAGCTAGGACAGACGAATTCACTAAAACTCAGTGAGAATAGAAGCCTCAAACGATAGGTGCAAAGTAGTTGGTGACCCTACTAAGCATAAATACTCAAGTGATTAAATGAGGTTGTCAATTTATTTTCAACGTGATTTTTTAAAACCCTGATGGATGCTTCGATTCTCCTGATTGGGAGTGAAGATTTTTTATCAACACTCCTAACTCAGATTCGTAATTTGGTGAGTTGTACAGTGGAGGTTGCTGCCAACCCCAGCGAAGCCGTGCCCCTCATTCAAGCGCAGCAGCCCGACCTACTCATCGTTCAAGGCAGTCAACCCGGAAGTCTAGAACTGTTCAATCAAATTAAGGAGCAGCCTCGCCTCGCCTGGATCTACTGCATTCTGCTTGATACCCCGGCTCAGGTGTTGGAAACTGCATGGAGCGATCGCGCCTGGGAAGTGGAATCCAAAGCTGAGGCGCTGGAGAACGGAGCCGATGCCTACCTGTGGTTGCCGCAGAACGACTCCCACGGAAAACCCTTGCTGCCAGAGGAGCGAGAGCAGCAGGAGCGGGGACTGCGCGCTCAGATCATGGCAGGACTGCGGCTGGTGAGAACGCATCGGGAACTGATGCGAACCAATGATATTTTATCGGCGATCGCCTTGTCTGATCCCCTTACAGAACTCAACAACCGCCGCGCTTTGGACTGGGAACTGCCGCGCCAGGTGCAGAATGCCCGGAGCCGAGCGGAACCTCTGAGCGTTCTGATGTTGGACATCGACTTTTTCAAAAGCATCAACGACACCTACGGACATTCGGTGGGCGATCGGGCTTTGCAACTTGTCTCCAGTCGGCTGCGCCACAACCTCCGATTTCGGGATACGTTATTTCGCTACGGCGGTGAGGAATTTGTGATTATTCTAGGCTGCACGGATTCTGCTGAGGCGCTGCTGGTGGGTCAACGTCTTTGTCGGCAGGTAGGAGACTTTACCTTCAGCGTGGATGAAAACCTCGACCTGAGCATCACGGTCAGCGCCGGGACAGCAACTTTGTTTTCCACAGACGACTCCAGGGGAAACAGTGTGCTGAAGCGGGCTGACCAAAACCTGCTGCGGGCAAAGGCATCCGGGCGAAATCAGGTAATTGGTAGCCTGGAGCAGGAGCCAGAGCTTGAGAAAAGCTCAGAGATTATGTCGGACTCTCGCTGAAAATCCGCATCGAT
>DATNQR010000399.1:0-7664 GCA_036703905.1 Thermosynechococcaceae cyanobacterium | reverse complement strand
CAAATGGCCGAGGGCTTGGGCCACGCGGAAGCGAATTTGCCAGTCGGGACTGGCAGCAAACGGAACCAGCAACGGTACGGCTCGATCGTCCCCCAGTTCTCCCAGAGAGCCGATCGCGGCAGTTTGCAGCAGTTCACTGTCCGAACTGAGGGCTTCCTGAAGCAAATCAAAGGCGCGACGATCGCCCATTTCTCCTAGGGCAGCAGCAATGCTGAACTTCACCAGCCATTCGGGAGTGGTGTGGTATAGCTGCTGCAACTCGTCGAAAATTTCGGTGAGCTTCAATGCACCGATCGAGTCGGCCGCCGCCGCTTGCACATCGGGTTCGCTGTCCTTGAGGCGACCCCGCAAAACTTCGGCCGCCCGTCCCCGATCCTGTTCTCCCAGGTTAGACAGTTGGCTGACAGCAGCATAGCGAATGCGGGCATTACCGTCTTGGGTTGCCCCTACGGCCAAACCGAAGCCCACGGCTGGATCAAGCGTGCGAATTTGATTCACGCCTCGCAAACGATCGCCAAAATCCTGCGATCGCAGCAGCGCTTCCACAGATTCAGGGGTAATGCTCATATTCAATAGGGAGTAATTAAAGAGTGTAGAGAGTAATTAAAGACTAAGTTGAGAAGACTAAGTTGAGAAAATTCGCCTAAGAGATCTAGCTCTGAACCCGTTGCTATTCCGCCGCCATTGTCCGCACAATGTCGCCACGGGTAAGAATCCCAATCACCTGTCCGGCAGCATCTAGCACGGGCAATCGATGGATTTTGCGCTCACTCATTAGGTGAGCAGCTTCCTGAAGGGGCTGGTCGGGGGCGATCGTAATTGGGCTGGAACTCATCACTTCGCCGACAGTTTGCCCCAAAGCTTTGTGAAGTTCTCGCTCGTACCGACCAGGGTTTTCAAGATAGATCACGCTGTCGAGGAGCATGATGTAGGGCGGCGGCTCCACTCCTCCTTCGCGCCACATCAAATCAGTCTCAGAAATGACTCCTACCAGTTTTCCTGTCTCATCAACGACTGGCAGTCCGCTGATATGCCGCTCCGCCAGAATCTTGATTACGTCGGTCAGAGGAGTTTCGGGTTGGACGGCGATCGGGTCGCGCGTCATGACATCGGCCACTGTTTTGGGCATCGCTGGATACCATTTGCTATCGCTACCTCACCTTAGTACATTTCCTGTGCCCTTCCTCTCTCTTCGCAAGCAACCGATACGAAGGACGGGCAGGACTGGCAACACCGATCGCTAAAAATGTCGATGGCGCGATCGTAATAGAGTTACCTACCCCAACAAAAACGGTAGCCAGTGAGGAAAATCGACTCAGGAAAATCGATCGACACTGTTGCTCTGGGTTCTGCGCGGCGCTGACATCTTCCAAGAAGATCGAAAAATAGTTGCAAACTTAAAAACTTCGAGTAGATTTGAAGCCGAATGGATACTTAAATCGCCGCTTCTGATCAATCCTATCGAGCATTGAAGATCTGTTCGCCACGCAAGAAGCCAAGCCATCGCGGCAAAAAGATTAAGTTCGATCGCCTCAGCAATTCAGTCAGTTCCCGCTACATTCTTTCGTTCTGTATTCCTCAACTCCACACAAAATACTGACCGTTGAGTTATGTTGACCACTAAACTTCCTTTACTGCTCTGCACGTCTGCGCTCGTCAGCATAGGGACGATCGTTCTCCCTAGCCAGCCCAGCGCCAACGCTGAGACTGCTGCCAATCCGCTCCAGCAGCCGAGCACAAGTGTCCCCTCTCAGCGCCCTCGCCTCAGCGTCAATCCAGCAATGGGGAACGATGCCACAGCGGACGGCAGCGATCGTGCGCCCTTCAAAACCCTCACTCGTGCGCTTCAGGTAGCCCAAGCCGGGACGATCGTGGAGTTGGTTTCTGGACTTTACAGCACCGAAACGGGCGAGGTTTTCCCTTTGAAACTTAAGTCCGGCGTGACGCTGCGGGGCAACCGGGAGACACGGGGCCAGGGCATTGTGATCCGGGGCGGTGGGGTGTTTCTGAGTCCGACTTTGGGTCGGCAAAATGTGGCCCTGGTGGCAGCAAACCAAGCGGCCCTAGTAGGCGTGACGGTTAGCAACCTGGAACCTGGAGGGTACGGGTTGTGGGTCGAGTCCGCAAGCCTGAGTGTCACAGACAGCACCTTCAGCGCCAGTCGAGCCGTAGGCATTGCCATTGTGGGTCAGGGTGCGGCGCTGATCCAAAACAACTACTTCGAGCAAAACGGTGAGAGTGGATTGACGATCGCGGGCCAAGCCAATCCTCAAGTACGGGAAAACATTTTCGAGAACACGGGCGCTGCGATCGTTCTTCAGCAATCTGCCCTCCCCAGCATTGTCGGCAACCGCATAACCCAAAACCAGAATGGCTTGGTGATTAAAGACAATGCCCGCCCCGTGCTGCGAAATAACTCGATCGAAGGCAACACCCGCGATGGCTTGGTAGCGATCGCTCAGGCCCGCCCCGATTTGGGCACGGCTGCTGAACCGGGAGGCAACGTTTTTCGTAACAACGGGCAACTGGATATCAACGCCACGCAATCTCAACAGAAGATCTTGGCAGTGGGCAATCAAATTGGCAAAGTGGAGGGGCCGTTAGATCAGATAGGGCTAGATCAGGTGGGGCGATCGACTGCCCCAAACCGGCCAGCGATCGGGACGGCTACTTCTTTAACTCGCTTAGCCAAACCAGCCGAGCGATCGCTGCCTCAGACTGCCTCTGCTCCCAGCAGCGATGTTTCAGCCGACTCGTTTCCTGCGCCTACTGAATTAACGCCAAAGTCAGCGTCTCCAGCGATCGCGTCTTCGCTGGCTCAACCGAGCGCCGCCCTCATTCCCCCGCCTCCCAGAATTCCAACCACCAGCGCCCGCCCTTCGCTGCTCAACTTTGTTCGATCGCAGCCCCCGGTTCGATCGCAGCCTTTGGTGAAACCCCTGCCTCTTACTCCAGCGCCTCAGCCCGTGGCCCCTGCGATCGCGATTCCTGTGCCGCCTGCTGCAATCGCGCCTCTGCGACCCAGACGAGTGTCGGTGAGTGCTCCTCAGCCTGCTGCGATCGCGATTCCTGTGCCGCCGCCAGAGTCTCGCCCGTTCGGAGCAAGCTCTATTCCTTCCACCGCTCCCAGACTAGCGCTGAAAGCAGTGCAACCAGGATCGCCGCCGTCAGGAGCAAACTTGTTGCCCGTTCCTAATGGCTCAATTCCCCTCGGCAACGTGGGCACGGGGTCGGGCGTTGCGGTCTACCGCAGTTCCCGTGCTGTCAGTCCACCACAGGCTACGGCACTACGCTATCGGGTGGTGGCTGATACGCAAGACAACCGCCAGCAGTCCCAAGTGCAGACGTTAGTTCCCGGTGCATTTTGGATTACTCTGAAGGGACGCTCAATGATGCAGCTTGGGGCATTTGGCGATCGATCCAGAGCAAGCGAACTGGTTCAGACCCTCAAAAGTCAGGGAGTGGCGGCAGCGATCGAAGCCATTGAATAGCCTGCGGCTCGTGAGTATTCTGTCTGGAGCTTGCTGTGTCCCTTAAATTCATGTGTGGCTTAGCTTTAACTGCAATTCTAGCCCTGGCAATGCTTCTGCCTCAAGGAACGATCGCTGTCCGCGCAGAACCCGCCTTAGTTCACTGGAAAACCCTTGCGATCGCTCCACCAACGCTGCCCTCCGCTCAGGCAGACCGATTGCGGCAAGACCTCAGCAAGCGAACAGGCAAACCTCCTCAAGTTTTCCGGGTGACTGAGGCGACTCAGAAAACCTGGTCGAATGGCTGTCTAGATCTAGCCAGACCGGACGAGCTTTGTACCGAGAGCCTAGTGGAGGGGTGGCGAGTCGTGCTGTCGGAGGGCGATCGCCTGTGGATCTACCACACCGATCGGCGGGGTCAAACCTATCGGCTCAACCCATCGACCGCCAACCCTTGAGAAAAGCCGCCTCAAGCTTGTCGGACAAGTCGCCAATCCGCGAGAATGAGAGAGAAGTAATAAAAGTTTAAGCTTCTCTAGTTTCCCTTGATCACCCCATGCCCGCTTCCCCCGACCCTCCATCTGATTCCGCCACCAACCCGCGCCCTGCCCTCGCCAGCACCTTCAATCGCCTTCAACCCTCGCCAGAAACCGTTGTTCTGATCTTGGCGATCGTCATCGGAAGCGGAACCGGCCTGGCGGTGGTGCTGTTTCGGCTGCTGATTGAGAAGATTCACAGCCTAATGATGGAGGACGGCATGGGTCTGCTGGCCTCTGGGGGAGCCTGGACTTTAGCGTGTGTTCCGGTCGCTGGCGGCGCGATCGTGGGACTGATGCGCTGGCGCTGGCAGGAATTTGGGCCTAGTATTTCTTCTCTAATTTCCAAATCTCAGAGTGTGGAAGAGGTGCTGCCGGGACGATCGACTGCCAAGGCGATCGCCGCAGCCGTTTCTCTAGGCGCAGGAGCTTCCCTGGGACCGGAGGGGCCCAGCGTAGAGATTGGCGCAAACCTGGGGGTGCTGCTGGCTCAGGCGCTTCAGGTTTCCCAGGAACGGTTGCGACTGCTGCTGGGAGCGGGGGCGGCGGCAGGACTGGCGGCGGGATTTAATGCCCCGATCGCGGGAGTGTTCTTTGCCCTGGAGGTGGTGCTGGGAACAACGTTTGCAACTTCGGCCGTGAGTTTGGTGTTGCTCGCAGCCGTGGTTTCGGCCCTGATTGCTCAGATCGCTCAGGGCGGTCAACCTGCGTTTCTGCTACCGGCCTATGAGGTTCGCAGTCCTCTGGAGCTTCCTCTCTACTTAGGTTTGGGTTTGTCTGCCAGCTTGGTGTCGATCGCCTATACCCGCTCAGTTCAATTGGCCCAAAGCTGTTTCCAAGGCAAAATCCCTGGCTTGGGCTGGATGGGCCGCATTCCTTTGCCCTGTCGTCCGATCGTCGGTGGTTTGTGCATCGGTCTTGTGGCTTTGCAGTTTCCCCAAATTATGGGTATTGGCTACGAAACAGTGGAAGCGGTGCTGCGAGATGTGCAGTTTTCGCTGCCGTTGCTGACCGGTTTGCTGTTGGCCAAGCTGGCTATGACGGCGGTGAGCCTGGGCAGTGGGTTCGTAGGGGGCTTGTTTGCCCCGGCCATGTTCCTAGGAGCCACGCTGGGAGCGGCCTACGGGAAAGTTTTACCGTTGCTGTTGCCGATCGCGGCTGGGGCGATCGCAGCGCCTCCTGCCTATGCAATGGTGGGCATGGCGGCCGTGTTGGCCGCCAGCGCCCGTGCCCCTCTGACGGCGATTTTGCTGCTGTTTGAACTGACTCACGACTACCGGATTATTCTGCCGTTGATGGCGGCGGTCAGCCTGAGCGTGTGGCTGGTGGAGCGCCTCAAGCCTTTGACGCGAACCGCGCCTACGGTTCAATCCTCTGGACTAAAAACCGAAGCAGACGATAACGCAGAGCTACTTCAGCAGTTGCCTGTGGCCCAAGCCATGCACCAGAACTTCCTTACCCTTGCCAGTTCCCTCCCGGTGCTGCAAGCGGGCTTCGCCCTAACTCGGCATCGGCTCCACAGCGCTTTGGTAGTAGATGAACTGGGAGAGTTAACGGGTATCGTCACCCTTCAGGACATCAACCGCACGATCGCTCGATGGCAGCCCCGCTCAGAATTGATTCGGGTTGCTGAACCTGAGCAAACCCTGGGAGATATCTGCACTCAAGATGTGCTGTACGTTTACGAGGACGAAAAAATTGCCGAAGCTGTGAGCCGGATGGCGGCGCGGGGATTGCGGCAGCTTCCGGTTGTCGATCGCCAGAACTCCCGCCGCATCCTGGGTCTGCTAGAAAAAGATCGCATCGCGCTAACCTGTAGCCTTGCCGCTACTCGTGAAGCTCTAAGCCCCTACCTGATCGGGTCTTCTTCCTCAACGGAGCCTGCACCAGAAACCGATCAAACCTACGTGCCCTCTCAGGTTTGAAGGGAGAAAGTGGCTGTTTGAAGGGAGAAAGTGGCTGAGTAGCACGATCGAGCCAACTTCCTCGATCGCCCTTGCCTATCTCGACACCTACCTATCTCGACACCAGCAGCGCAATGTTTTCTTGAAACCCGCTTAACTCATTGCTGAGGCTGCGGAGTTCCTCGGTTTGGCGATTGTCGGTCAGATTGGCGCTGCGGAGTTGGTTCTGCATAGCCTGAAGCACTCCAGCAGAATCCAGAATCAGCGTCGAAAGGCTGACAACCTGAGCCTGCCGCGCATCCTGACCCTGCTGGGCCAGGTGGATATTGCGGCAGAGGCTTTCCACCAGACGGGCTAGTTGTTCTTGAGCAACGCCAGAACTGCTGCGGAGGCGAGTTTCGGCTTCGGTGAGTTGCTGCTGCAAATCGCTAGCTTCCAGGAGCGAGTCTGCCCCCTGCATCCGTCGGGCCAGTTCATCAATTCTGGCAGGAAGCTCTAGGGCCCGATCGCAAGCTGCCTGCACTGCCACAAGCAAATCCATCTGGACAGAATCTGTTAGCAAGCGAGTTGATTCCTGCCGCAAACTGTTGGCTTTGGCTGCCAGTTCCCGCGCTTGCTGGCGGGTGGATTGCAGTTCCCGTTCCAAAGCCGGATTTTCCAGAGTTGCCTTTGGGGTCTGGGCCTTTTGCAAAGTTGCACCGCCTACGCTGATCGCCACCGCCAGGGGCACTACAACCACGCTGGGCAAGTTTGCCAAACGCACACCAGTTACCAAGACAATCGCCCCAGCCAGCACCGAAAGCGGATAGTAGAGAGGGTTTGCCAGTTTCATCATTGCCTCCCTAAAACTCCACCTGCAAGTTAGACATGAGCTGGGCGATCGTTTCTGGCTCTCCTCTAGAGTAATAGCCGCCGTTCAGGTCAGCAATTTTTTTCAGAGCGTCAGGATTAAACTCGCCTTCTTGTCCATAGCCGATCGTGAAGAACGAGATGCGCTGGTCGCTGCCGAAGCCGCTTTTTTGCAGCTCTGCCCCCAGGTTATCCAGACTGATCTGAGAACCAGAGTCTTCCCCATCTGTCAGGATCAGCACGGCATTGATGGCATCTTTGCGGAGATTTTGCTGAAGCCAGTTGCGGGCATAGAGAGCAGAGTCGTACAGCCGAGTACCCCCGTTCACCTGTAAGCTACCGACAAACTCCAAGCCACGATCGCGCCCTGGCTGAGTACCGTCTGCCTCGACAGGGGGGCGAATTTCTGAGTCAAAATCAATCAGGGCGATTTTATCTTTCGGGCCCAGACTGTTGATGTAGGTTTGCAGGGTGTTCTGCACTGCTGGCATCTTGTTGCCCGACATGGAGCCAGAGGAATCCACCACTACCACCACTTGAGAAGGCTTCTTGGCATATTCCTGCCAGGATCTCAGCATCGCCTCAGCAACCTCTGGCTTGGGCGGCCGATAAGAGTCATACCGCGCCTGAGGATCAACGCCAAACTCTGGAGTAAATTTGGCTCCCAGCGCCACACCAGGCTTGCCAGGGCGCAGTCCGAGGCTGGTGGCGATCGCCTGCGCTCCATCAGACTGTAGGTAGGTCAGCACTTTCTCGGCGGCGGCTTTTTCGTCTGCGCTGACCCAGGGCCCAGTCGGCAGAATCACTCGCATATTCGAGGAGAAGGTGGCTTTGGGGTAAACCGCCTCGTAGCGCGGCTGTCCGGGTTGTAGGGAAGCATTGGCAGCAATGACTGAGGACTCGTA
>DATNQR010000398.1:0-2550 GCA_036703905.1 Thermosynechococcaceae cyanobacterium | reverse complement strand
AATGTGGAGCAGGCAGTGCTTTCCTTTCCCCTGCCTCTAGTTCAGACGGTACAGAGGCGCGTTGCATCACGTCGGACATGCTGGAGCGGGGCATTTTTGACACCGGAGATACAGGGATCTCTTTCTGTTCATCAACCTGTTGTTCTTTGCTCTCAGCCTGCACGGTGTTTATCATTGGCTCTTGTCTCCCTTCAATTTGGGCTTCAATTCGGGTACGGGTATAGCTCTTGCCCAATTGGTAGCCCGCGAGATGCGTGTCGTCTTTGCTGTAACTGATGCCCCGTTCTGACAGATGAGTGGTGATGCCTGCGGTCTGTAGATGTTCAACAAACTCCTGAACCGAGGTAGAGCGCTGGAGTGCCTCGTCGATTGCCGCCTGGACTTGAGTACGAACTGAGGACGTGTGTTTTCGCTCTGCGCGGTGGTACTGCCCCGGTGGGTCGCTTCGTCGATCGACTTCCCAGCTACACGGGATGGATTCAAGCTCGTAATCCCGCTCTAGCTTGCGAATCACACGCTCAATCTGCGGGAAATAGAGGCAGGCTGCGTGAGCTGAAGCACTTGAGGATTCGTAGCGGTTCACCACTAAATGCAAATGTGGCCGTTCTTCTCCGTCAGGGTAAGTCGCGTCTTTGTGCAAAACAGCGACCGTTTCATGGGTGGACAGTCCCAGACGTGAGAGAAAGTCTTGGTGTGGAAGCCCGATCGCGATTCCCGGCAACGATGCTGATCTATGCAGTAACCCAATCCGAACTTGTGGCAGTTCGGGTTGGGTGGATAACCCTCGATGGGGTTTTGCCTACTACGAAGCGGTACGCCAGAAGATCCAACGAGGAGGGAAAAAGTCGTGAACGTCCCCCGTCCTCAATCCCAAACCCTTAAACAGTTTCAAGCCGACATTGAACAAGAGTTCCTTCAAGGCAGCGCGATCGATCCTGACTTTTACCAGGTAGCAACGCGCATTGTTTCTGACACTGAAATTCTTCCCGGTGGCGACGTTGCCTACCCAATCCACGAAGCGCTGAATTGGAAGGTAACGCGATTTGGTTTCCAGGCGCGAGAAACGCTTCATGCTGTCCTGTTTCAGAACGAGAACGGCTCTACCTGGCAAACCAAACTCAGCCGTCCCAAATTCGACAGGAAAAAGAAAAAGCTTCGCAAGTATGATTCCCCGGTCGAGGGTGGCTCCCAAGCTTTCTTACCTGCGGTTAAAGTCATCACCTGGCTCAAAGTTGCCCAGAAGCATCACCTCACAGGTTTTTTACCCACCTGGGTAAGAGAGGCAGCACAGGAAAAAACGAAATTAGTTAGCCACGCCCACCGGAAGTTAACCGCAGTCGAGCGGGAGAACTGCATGACTCGCTTGAGCCAGATTTTCACGCAGCCCCAAGCCCCCTTGCAAAAAGCGGAGTCTCGCGAGTTCCCGATCGAAACCTCCTCATTCTGGGAATGGGTGGAACTGCTCCCCATCTTGATCGTCTTGACCGAAGGCGGCAAAAAGGCTTTAGCGCTGCTGAGTCAAGGCGATGTAGCGATCGCCCTGTATGGCGTGAACGGGGGTTACCGCAAAGTCATGGGGTTGCGCGAGTTGATTCCTGGCATTCAGCAGTTCTGCCAACGGCGGCGGCAGTTTACTCTTGCTTTTGACCAGGATGAAAGCGACTCTACACGGCGACAGGTCGCTGCGGCCACTCATCGCTTTGGGGGACTGCTGGTGCGAGCAGGGTGTGAAGTGAGGATCGCTCAGTGGAGATCGCAGCAGGGAAAAGGGGTCGATGATTTGATTGCTCAAGGTGGGGCGGTAGCCTGGAAAACCGCTTACACCGAGGCTCTGCCCCTGGAACACTGGCAGATTCAACAGCACCTCAAACGCGCTCTGACGATTCCAGCAGCGCTCCAGGTGAAAGCTACAGACCTGTCTACCCTGGACGTTGCCAACCTGCCACAGGAGGGCGTGATTGCCGTTTGTTCTGGGAAAGGCACGGGTAAGACGAAGATGGTGGAGCGGATTGTCAAGTCCTCAGATAAGGCTCTGGCGATCGTTCACCGTATTGCCCTAGCCCGCAACCTCTCGTCACGGCTGGGACTGGACTACCGGGGCGACTTGGACAAGGCGAAAGGGCAATTCATCAACGGCGCGGGTTACACGTTGCGGGTGGGTTCCTGCGTGGACTCACTTCTCGCGATCAACCCTCAGCAATTTGTAGGCTGTGACCTGATTATTGACGAAGTAGTGCAGGTGATCCGACATCTCCTCACTTCCAGCACTTGCTCAAAAGATGGGCGGCGGCCGGCCCTGTTGTCCCGTTTTCATCAACTGATCCAGGTATCGCGGCGGGTGATCATTGCCGATGCTGACCTGGATAACCCCACCGTTCATTACATTCAGCACTTGCGGAACGATGGGAAGCAGACCTTTTTGATCCGCAATACTCAACACCTCGAAGGCTACGAGGTGCTGCTGCTCAATGCCCCAGACCGCTCGGTTATCGTGGCCCGGTTGCTGGGACGGCTTGGGCAGCAGCAGCCAGGGAAAGTGTTGTACCTCTC
>DATNQR010000397.1:0-4678 GCA_036703905.1 Thermosynechococcaceae cyanobacterium | reverse complement strand
ACTGTCGAAGTCGTAGTAGAAGCCGTTTTCAATCCAGGGACCGATCGTGACTTGCGCTTTCGGAAACAGCTTTTGCACCGCCATTGCCAGCACATGGGACGCAGTATGGCGAATTTTCTTCAACGCAACCGATTCACTGGTGCGAGGCAGATAGAACTTTTCGGGCTGTTCGGGGGGTTCTGGGGCGGACTGAGAAATCGGAGGCATGGGTCGAAGAGAGGGATTATCGATCGAGCGTAGCTGACTAGCTCGTAGCCTCTATCTTACCGATGTCGCTTCTATCCTGGCTGATCTGAAAAACTCTTCTATGTAAACAAATGTAAAGAAACTTAAAGAGCGCTAGAATACCAGTGAAGAATGGTGTTGTAATTTTCCATAAATGTCGAACTTAGAGTCCTCATCTACACCTTTGCTTAAAGCGGTGTTGGAACTGCTTCTCAAGGACTTTCGGTACTGGCTTGGGCTGATGGATAACCGAGTTGGAGTAGAAGCTTCGCTGATGAACACTTGGCATCAACTGGTGCAAGAGCGCTGGCGAGTTGAGTAGCGGCTTGGTCAGGAAGCGTCTATCGGAAAAGAGAGGTAGAAAACTGAGAAATTTGAGATATTAAGGTATAGCTCCATACTAATACGCTATAGATCTCATCTCGTTCTACTAGGGGAGCACCCTTAGACATTTGAGAATCCATCTTTGCCCCCTTGCTACTCAATGTGAACTTTAAGGAAGCGTTATGGTACTACATCTGCTTTACATTGTTGCCTTCACGGTTATTGCGTTTCTGGCAGTGGGTAATCTGATCCGAAACATGATGACTTTGGGAATCGAATCCCAGCGCGGCTACTCAGCCAGAGGTGGGGCTGACTCAGCGGGACGGTTGCGTTCCTCCCACCCAGAGCTGCTGGATAATGCGGGTAACGTAATCAAGGAACCACTTTTGGTCATGCGATCGATGAGCATGGACGATGCCCGCGAACACTTGGATGCTCTCTATGAAGCGTCTCCCGGTGGCTCAAACACTGAGACTCGCGAAGATTCATAAGACTTTAGGTGAATTGAAAATCAGTGCTTAAGAACTGAGAATTAGGGCGAGGGCTGATACTCTTTTCTCTAGTCCTTTATTTTGGGTCGTTCATCGCTTGACGTATGCCTGAGCCATTGGAGCAGCCTGATCTATCTAAAGCCGAGCAACAGTCCGAGGAACCGTCCGACGAGGCTGTTGTTTCAGCTTCTAGATCTGAGAAAATCTCCTTTCCTTCTTTGCCCGATCCTTGGAGCGGTATTGCTGAGAACTGGCGCAGGTTGCCCTCCACCAATTGGAACCTGAAGGGCGTGACGGAATGGTTCAACGTCAGTGAAGCGCAGGTGCAAGAAATCTTAGAGCAGGTGCGATCGGAACTGCCCACTACGGAAGCACTGCTGTTGGGCAAACCGCAGACCGGCAAAAGCTCGATCGTCCGGGGACTGACTGGGGTTGCGGCTGACATCATCGGACAGGGCTTCCGGCCCCACACCCAGCACACCCAGCGCTACACCTACCCCACTGATGACCTGCCGCTCCTCGTCTTCACTGATACGGTGGGTTTAGGCGACGTGACTCAAGAAACCGCAACTGTGGTGCGGGAGCTAACGGGAGAACTGGAGCAGGAGCAATGTCGCGCTAGGGTGATTGTCCTCACAGTCAAAATTACTGACTTCGCTACCGATACCTTACGGCAGATCGCCCAACAGATTCGGCAGCAGCATCCTGAAGTTCCCTGCTTGCTGGCGGTCACTTGCCTACACGAACTCTATCCGCCAGGAATGATGGATCATTCTGCCTACCCGCCTGATCTGGCTGAAGTCGATCGTGCTTTTGCGGCCGTGCAGACGGCATTTGAAGGGCTGTTCGATCGTGCGGTAGCGATCGACTTTACGCTAGAGGAAGACGAGTTTCACCCCACTTTCTACGGACTGGAGGCGTTCGTGGAGGCTTTGGCAGAACTGCTGCCTGAAGCTGAAGCTCGTGCCGTTCATCAACTGCTGGAGAGCCGAGCCGGAGAGCAACTGGGCAACCTCTACCGCGACACGGCCCGCCGCTCTATGCTGCCGTTCTCCATCATGGCAGCGACATTGGCGGCAGTTCCTTTGCCTTTTGCCACAATGCCTGTGTTGACGGCGCTGCAAGTCTCAATGGTGGGGCGGCTGGGGCAGTTGTATGGACAAACTATCACCCCATCCCAGGCAGGTGGATTGGTGAGCGCGATCGCAGGGGGTTTTGCAGCACAGGCGATCGGGCGGGAATTAGTCAAGTTCATCCCTGGTTTCGGCAGTGTAATTGCTGCATCTTGGGCCGCCGCCTACACTTGGGCGCTGGGCGAGGCAGCGTGTGTTTATTTTGGAGACTTGTTAGGCGGCAAAAAGCCCGAGCCAAAGAAAATTCAAGCAGCCATGCGGCTGGCGTTTGGTGAGGCAAAAGAACGCTTCAAGCGATCGATCTAGACAAATATGCGAACCTTACTCTTCAATATATAGCTGTAGACAGAATATAGCTGTGGACAGGCAGCTTAGGACATTGGGTTTGAAGGGGATGTAAGGGCGTTGTCGTCAGCCGGAAAAGCCCTTTGTACCCCGTTTTAACCTAGGAAGCTGTGGCCATAAGAAGCAATGCACAAATATCCCAAGCTAGAGACAAGCAGTTTTTATCGAACAATCACTAGCTGGTTTTCTAGTCAAAATCTAGCGATCGCCTTGGTCATTTTCGGGATTGCAGTTCGGGTAGTCCAGTACTTATCGAATCGATCGCTGTGGGCAGATGAGGCAACATTAGCGCTGAATATTGTTCACCGATCGTTCTTGGAATTATTCCAACCTTTAGATTATGACCAAGGTGCACCAATTGGCTTTCTCTTAGGTGAGAAGCTAGCAGTTCAGGTATTCGGCGACACTGAATATGCCTTGAGGCTATTTCCATTACTGTCTGGTGTTGCAGCAATTTTTCTATTTTATCAACTGGCGCAACAATGGCTGCAACATTCAGGGCAGCAAGTTGCTCTACTGCTATTCGTTTGTTTGAATCCACTAATTTATTACTCATCTGAAGTTAAGCAATACTCCAGCGATGTCGCGATCGCGCTTCTGCTGGGTCTATTCATTCCGCGTTTTCAAGTTCGATTAACTCACCAACAAGCTTTCATCCGTGCCAGCATCGGCGCGATCGTGGTGTGGTTTTCTCATCCAGCAGTCTTTGTGTTAGCTGGTTTAGAGGCAAGTAACTTGCTGAACGAATGGTTAACTCATAAAAAGATCAAAATTTTAGAAAAAATTCCTACTTATGCTGCCTGGTTGGTGAGTTTTGGATTGGTCTACTTTGTTTCGCTACGAAACTTGGGCAGCGATGAGGAGCTATTGCAATCCTGGCGGAAGGCTTTTCCGAGCCACTGGTTTGATGTTGCTTGGGGATTAGATGCACTAGGAAAATTCTTCTCCAACCCCTTAGGGTTCTCCCAAAACTACACTGACGCGATCGCGATTCTAGCGTTCTTAGTTGGTTCTGTGTCCCTGTTTAGACGACACAGAAAAGTACTATGGTTTGCTCTAGCTCCGATCGCGGTGACGTTGGCGGCTTCTTATTTGCAGAAGTATCCATTTCGTAGCCGCCTGTTAATTTTTTTGATTCCATTTTTCCTGTTGCTAATTGCTGAAGGAATTCACTTCGTCTGCACGCGAAAATCAAAGGTTGCTCGTTTATTAAGCATTTCTCTTTCGGCAATCCTACTATTTACACCGATCGCAAAAGCGTCCACACTCCTTGCTCAACCTCAGTTGAAGGAAGAGATCAAGCCTGTGATGGGTTACATTCAAGCTCAGCGCCAGCCTGGAGATCTTGTCTATGTTTATCAACGCGGCATCTACCAGTTTCAGTACTATGCGAAGAAGCTCGGTTTTGCTGAAGGAAGCTATGTTCTGGGTGTAGACGATTTGGACACAGACAACAATGTGAGAACGCTATCTGAAATTGAAAAGCAACGGTATAAAGCGGACTTGGACAAGTTGCGTGGTCGTCAGAGAGTTTGGCTACTATTCGCTCATGCCAATGTGGGGGTAGAGAATGCGTTTATCGAGTCCTATTTGAATCAAGTCGGCAAGCGATCGGATACCTTTGTTAGTCCCGGAGCCTATGTGTACCTGTATGACTTGAGATAGAGATGCGCCTTGAGATGGCATATGACAACAGGTCACGCTGATGTCCTAAGCTGTCCGTCTACAGCTACATCAAGTAGCGCGACTTCAGGAACTCCTTGTTTGAGTGAGCTTCAAGTACTCTGAGGATACGAGAAGCAGGAGCATCGTTATGGGCAGGAGTATCGCTACGATCGGCGGCATTGTTTTGGCAGTTTTGGCAGTAGGGTTGGCGGCTACTAATCCCAGCCAGGAGTCCTACGAAGCCTTTGCTACGCAGCAGCTAAACGCCTACCTGAAAAATTCCGTTTGCGCTAAGGCCGGTGGCGGTTTCGGGCTACAGATTCAATGCGAGCTAATGCTGAAGTCCAACCAGGCAGAGATCCGGCGGGTAATCTCTAAAAGCACGCAGCACAAAAACTTTGTCTTCTTCAGCCTTTACACCACAGATTTGTCTATCTCTTCGCTGCTGCCGTCCTACCACATCGAGACTGTGGGCGTGTTGCAGCAGTTTCAGAT
>DATNQR010000396.1:0-5485 GCA_036703905.1 Thermosynechococcaceae cyanobacterium | reverse complement strand
ACGCTTCTACGTAGCCAGGCTTACAGTCAGGTTTGTAGTCAGGCGATCGACAAACGCTCTCGTTCTCTCGAACTCTCGAAACCGCTCAACTGACTCAATAATTTGGTTCGGAGCTGCTATGAGCGCCCTCAGGCGTGCGATCGTTAAGCAACTGCAAATCCTCTAGCGCGTCTTCATCGCCCGTTCCATATCGCGCTTGTCCTGTTTCTTGCGGGCATCCTCGCGCTTATCGTGCAGCTTCTTACCGCGCACCAGAGCGATATCTACCTTTACCCAGCCCCGCTTCATGTACATCTTGAGGGGCACAAGCGTTAGGCCTTCCTGCTGCACCTTGCCCGTCAGCTTGCGGATTTCGTCTTTGTGCAGCAGCAGCTTGCGAGTCCGGCGCGGCTCGTGGTTGAAAGTCAGGCTAGTGCTGCCGTGGGGAGAAATTTGCACATTCAGCAGCAGCGCCTCGCCACTACGAATCAGCGCAAAGCCATCCCGCAGGTTAACCTTACCTGCTCGAATGGACTTCACCTCCGTCCCCCTTAGCTCCACACCCGCCTCAAAAGTCTCCAGAATCTCGTACTGAAACCGGACTTGGCGGTTGTCGCTGATGATCTTGTAGCTGGTGTTGTCGTCTGCCATACTGTCCACTCTAGCGTCTTGAGTTGCTTCATTCCACTCGTCAGAGGAACAAACTCCAAACGAGATTGGTCTTGAAGCATGAACCAGGATCGAGTTCGATCGTCTCTCTGATTCCCCAGTGATTCGTCAGCCCCGGGTTGACAGATAGCTAAAGGGATTTAGTGATCTTTGAATGACCTTAAAGAATGACCTTGAAGAGTTGAAAAACCTTCAAGGGTCGTTGACGAAACCCTAGCTCACTCCTCGTACAATCGGCAATAATTCCCTCACTCCTCATCCCCATGAACCGATTTTTGCGTCTGCGTTTGCGTAATTGGCTCTACCCTCTAATTTCCCTCAGCGTGATTGCGGGAATTTGCCTAGGGCAAGTCGCGATCGCCAAAGCCATTTCCTGGGGCGATCTCATCCGTCAGGGCGTTCAGGTAATTCAACTCTCTAGCCTGTCCGATAAGCAAGAAGTGGATTTTGGTAAGCAAATTAATAACGAATTGAAAAGTCAAGTGCGGATTTCTCGTAACCCGCAACTCACCGCCTACATCAACGACATCGGGCAGCGCTTGGCTAAGAACAGTTCTCGCCGCAATATCCCCTACACCTTCCAGGTTGTAGAAGACAACGGTGTCAACGCCTTCGCCACGATGGGCGGTTTTGTCTATGTCAACACTGGGCTAGTTAAGCTGGCAGACAACGAGGCGGAACTAGCCAGTGTCATAGGGCACGAGATTGGACACATCGCGGCTCGGCATTCCATTAACCAAATGAAGGAGCAGGCGCTAGCAAGTGGCATTGCCAATGTTGCAGGACTAAACCGGAACACCGCCATTCGGATTGGCGTTGATCTGGCACTGAGACGACCCCACAGCCGCAGAGCTGAGTATGAAGCAGACGAACTGGGGATCAAAGCGCTAGGTCAGGCGGGATATGGTCAATCGGCGGCTCCAACTTTTATGAGCAAGCTGATGACCCAACGGTCTACGCCCACGTTCTTCAGCACCCATCCGCCAGCATCCGATCGAGTTGCCCGGCTCAAGCAAGCCGTCAACCCTAACCAAGCGAGTGGCACAGGCTTAGACAGCGCAGCCTATCGAGCAAAGGTGCGATCGTTACTATAAATCTCTTTAATAGCCCCTCGTTCTGTAACGATGCATAGAACAAGGGGCTTGTAGCTGTAGATAGACAGCTTAGAACATTGGGTGTGAAGGGGTGTGGGCGTTGTCCCCAGCCAAGGGTAGAACCCTTGAGAGCAAACTTGCATTTACGCAAGAAGCGTCTTGTCTCTCGCGAGTTCAAGACGATCGATCTCGTTATTTCCCTTGAACTACCAGCAACTCAGGAACTAGAGACGCAGTGCATGACGCTGGTGTACTTGAGAAGGTTCGACTCGGGTTACGGCTTCATCTAAAGGCAAAACGCGGGTGCAGCCGTGGAACACATTCACCTGGTAGACCTTGCGGTTGGTGATGTCCAACCCAGTCATCCAGCCACTCTTGGGGTGGTAAGCCCCAGTATCAATGTCTAGCCAGCCGCAGCCTTGAGCCAGTTCGCCGGGAGCTACTTTGGGCAGCGTGAAAGTAATGGTGTGGCCAGTAATGATCAGCTTGTCGGTGAAATAGGGCTTAGGGGAACTGTGGAACTCATCACGAATCCAGCAGTAATCTTGAGTTGTTTGGGCTTCCAGGCTGCGCTTCGGGTTCATCCCCGCGTGGACTAGCCAAATGTCGCCCAAATCCAGGTGAGTGGGTAGAGTCTTGAACCAGTCAAGGTGATCGAGTAAAGCGCTGACATCGCCGTAACTGGCAACTGTCGATCGTCCACCACTATGTAGCCACGCTTGCAGGGCAGGAGGATGGGTTGCGCCTTTGGGGAAGGCATCTAGCATCAGTTGCTCGTGATTACCCAGCAAACTGGTGTAGTTGTTGCTCTGAACAAACGTGACCACCTCGGCGCTGTCGGGGCCGCGATCGATCAAATCTCCTAGAAAATACACTTGATCGTCTTTACCTGGTTCGATCGCTTCCAGAAGCGTCATCAACCCTTCGTAGTGCCCGTGAACGTCTCCGATGATGATTCGACGCTGATCCGTTCCACTCATGCGATCGCCTGCTGCAATTTCAAAGGTGAACCCGACGGCTTGCTGACTGATTAGCCATCCCCTACGCCAAGGATCGGGCACAACTGTTGAGGGGCAGAGGGCTGGACGATCTGGCTTACTGATATCATTATGCCCTGATTCCCCAATCCCCTCTCAGACCTTGTGCCAAACCTCACACTGTCAGGGTGAAGTTTATGCGACCTTTACTGCCCCAGAGCCTTCAGAAAACGCTGCATCTCCGCAATCAAACTTCGCTTGGGTTGCTGCTGGACTCCTCTGGCAGTGAGGAAAATCTGATCCAGGCGATCGGCATTGGGTTTCTGTAGCTCCTCCGCCAGCAGGGTGTAGCTCCCTTCTCGCTCCAGCCAAACTTGCCACGGGTCGGGATAGCAGCGTGAAATCGCGGCTTGCTCTGACGGGCGCAGGTAGTAGCACGGCTCGAAGGTATTGAGGAAGCGATCGCGAATTTGCCGAGCGGTGTAGCCCAAGCCCACAATTCCAATGTCCTCCATGCGAGGATTCAATAGAACGACTGGCCGATCGCCCGCCGCCGCGCAAACCTGTTCTGCCACTGAAACTTCTACTGAAGAAGGCCCAACAAACAGAAAGGCGCGATCGTTGGGATCGACCAACTCTTCTACCGAGCTAGTCTGCCGTGTCCCTGCCACATCCAAACTGGCCATCTGAAATGGCACAGGACCCCAGTCTCGCTTGGCTAGGGCTGCGGCTCCGGCATCGGTGAAAAACACCTTCAGGTCTGGGCCCAAATGGGCAAACACCGGGAGGAATTGCTGCGCCACAGGCATTGGCTTCAGTTCAGGAAGCAGTAGCTCAACTTGCAGTCGTGTGTATCCTGCTGCGATCGCCGCCTCGGTTGCGGTGCAGGACTGAGCGATCGCGTCATCAAGGCTTTGGGGAAGTTCTGCCATGGGATAGGTGGAGATAGGCGGGTCACTTCAATGCTAGTTTGCGATGAGGACGATCGCGATACTGTGGCAAGCAACGATCGAGCGATGGGGTCACTCAAGGAACAACGATCGATCGCGACAAACTATTCAAAAAGCTTTACTCAGCTTTTTGGCGCTGCTTAAGGACGGGATGATTTTGCCACATTCCAAGAATCAGCAGCACCGTCAGATATGACTTTCAAGGATTTCTGACCTTATTTCCAGACAGCTTTAACATTTGATTCTCTAAGCGTTAACTCGTAAAAGACAAATGGCTTTGTTCTTGCCATCAGTAGTTTTCCAAAGCTTGAGTATTAGGCTGAAGCAGATAAAGCTTTCCACAAGCGACAGACTTTCTCTAGCCAGTTCATAGGAAGAAAAGGTAGCTTGAGTTACAGAAAGAGGCAAGTTCGATTGAGCTTTCTCCCAACACGATTCAAACCTTAGAGCTTAGCTAATTATGACCCGCACTTTCTCACCTGCTATTTTCGCTGCTGTTGGACTGACGATCGCCTCCATTGGGGCAGCCCTTCCCGCCAGCGCCGCAACCTTCAACTGTCCCACAAGCATCGCTGACAATGTTTCCGGTACATCCGCATGCCAATACAGCGATACCGCAACTCAAGACTCCGTGAGTCCTAACAAACCCCTCACCGTTAACGAAGAAAAGTTTTTTGGACTCGGCACCTGGAAATTTGGTGGCAAGATTGGCGAGAATACAGGTTTTCAGGGTCAAGGTTCAGGACAGGAGGGCATCTGGAACATTGCTCAAGCCCTCCAACCCGCCTGGCAGAGTGTCATGCTAGTTTTCAAGAGCGGCCAGGGTACAAGCTTGGTTGGCTACCAGTTACAGAAAGGAGTCACCTCTGGGACATGGGATTCTCCGTTTGAAAACTCTCTCTTCGATGTCAGAAACCCTAAGGATGTTTCTCACATCAGCGTTTACTTTGCTGAGGGAGCGCCTACCGGTTCCCCCGGTGGCAACGCTGCTGCTGTTCCCGAACCCACCACAATGGCTGGGCTGGCGTTGGCCGGGGCTGGCTTGGCAGCTTATCGTCGCCGTTCTGCTACAAAAGCTCAAGGTTGAACGCAGTACTTCACCTCAGTTGTTGGGCTGAATAAGTGTTGGGTTGAATAAGTAGCTGGGTGCAATGAAACTGTAGATAGTAGATAACTGAGGGGTGAAGGGGCAAGGCTCCTTCACCCCTTTACATTTATTCAAGCCTAGCTGATGGCCAAGATGCAGATAGCAACCAGAATCGTTCTAAAGTGACCGAGTGTTTGCGCCTGCTAGTGACGCTACACCTTGATCCACTGAGTCTTGGGCCGATCGCTGACTTAATCCACTTGCTTGAAGCCCACCCAGAAAATCAACAACCTAGCTACAGCGTCAGAGATTGAGGATCTTTCTCAATCAGCGCGGCCAAATCCTTGAGGAAAGCGGCGGCATGAGTGCCGTAGATCACGCGATGATCGGCAGTGATGTTGACCTGCATCTGCCGCTTCACGCCCATCAGACCGTCTGCCGTGGCCACTACGGTCGGTAGGGACGCACCGATCGCCAAAATTGCACCCATTCCTGGCGGCAGAATGGCATCAAAGCGATCAACTCCAAACATCCCAAGATTGGAGATAGCGATCGTGCCGGAGTTGTATTCTTCCGGTTGGAGTTGCTTGGCGCGGGCGCGATCGACCAAATCCTTCCAGGTGCGAGACAGAGAGTAGATGTCCATCTGATCAGCCTGCCGCAGGACGGGAGTAATTAAACCGCCATCGTCCATTGCTACTGCCACTGCCACATTGATCGAAGTGGGAT
>DATNQR010000395.1:0-3106 GCA_036703905.1 Thermosynechococcaceae cyanobacterium | reverse complement strand
TGTGGGGCATGGCAGAAGAACCTTTTTGCCCTTTAGAGAAAAATTCCTCAACTTCCAGAACGTCGGTACGCTGAAGGTTGCGGATTTCCACAGCGAAGCGCTCGATTGACGCAGCCAGAAGAGCCAGGCCATTCATAAAGTCGGCGTGGCGATCGCGAGAAATTACCTGAGTTGAGGCAGTGTCCGGCTCCAGTCCAAGGTTCTGACAGGTGAGCGTCTCGATCTGAGGATCGATGTTGGCGTAGGTTCCGACTGCACCAGAGACTTTGCCAACGGCGATCGTGCGGTGCAGAGCGCAGAGGCGATCGCGATGGCGCAACACTTCCGCCAGCCACCCCGCCAGCTTGAAGCCAAAGGTGATCGGCTCGGCATGGATGCCGTGGGAACGTCCAATCATCAGCGTGTTCCGGTGCTGCTGCGCCTGGTAGCGCAGGGCTTGCACCAGCGCCTCAATCTGACCCATGATTACATCCAGGCTGGCTACCATTTGCAGCGCCAGGGCAGTATCCAACAGATCGGAACTGGTCATTCCGAGGTGAATGTAGCGCCCTGCTTCGCCGACGTACTCGTTCACGTTGGTCAAAAACGCGATCACGTCGTGGCGAACTTCTGCTTCAATCTCCAGCACTCGCGCGGGGTCAAAGTTTGCCTTTGCTTTGATTTCTTCCACCGCTTCAGCGGGAATGTAACCGAGTTCTGCCTGAGCCTCACAGACTGCAATCTCAACTTGCAGCCAGGTCTTCAGCTTGTAGGTTTCCGTCCACAGTTTGCCCATTTCGGGCAGAGTATACCGCTCAATCAAGGTTCGTATTGCAGCGCACAACTGTCCCATTGTACAGCCGCTTTATTGTGCGCTACCTGTTTGCGGTAAGAGAAGTATGGAAAGGAACCAAGCGGAAGATAAAGAGTAGGAGGATAAAGAACGATTTTGTCGTCGATCGCGAACTCAACCAAAGCTGCCCACAGCAGCGATGAGTGCAATCAGGGCTATAAGATTCTGAAATAACAACTTCACCGACAACGATCGCTCCGTGCAAAAACGCTCTGTGCAAAAACTACTGGTTGGATTGATCTCTGGGGCTGTGCTGACGACTTCGGCGCTGCTTTGCCCAGCGCAGGCACAAACAGCGCTGTTTCTGACCTATCCGCCTACTCAACATGAGACGATCGCAGATCGCATCTTTCTGATTGGAACTGCGCCGCTCCCTGGGGAAGTGCGGGTGAATGGGCAGTTGATCGATCGCACCTCTGCTGGGCACTTTGCCCCCAGTTTTCCGCTCAAGCTGGGGGAGAATCGGTTCACGTTACGCTACGGTAGCCAGGAACTGAACGTCAGGGTCATGCGCTTGCCTACCGAGTCGGAACCACCGATCGGGCTGGCCTTTGGCAAGGATTCCCTTGCGCCTGCGGTCAATCTAGCGCGGCAACCGGGAGAGGACGTTTGCTTTGGGGCGATCGCGGCTCCGGGATCAACTGTCTCTGTGAAACTGGCGAACCAGACGATCGCTCTCCTCCCCCAGGCTCAGGCGAACTTGCCCCCCAACTCTGCCGTGCTGACTCAGCAAAATCAGCCAGGGCAAACGATCGGGCGCTATCAGGGCTGCACCCGATCGCTGCCTGTCGGAGATCTCGGAAAGCCCCAGTTCCAACTGACACAGATGGGGAAAACGATCGATCAATCCGGCCCCGGCGGCATCAAAATTCTCGGGGTCAATGAGCTAGAAACTGCTGAAGTCACGGCGGAAGCGGGAGTAGCCCGGAGCGGGCCCAGCACTGATTATTCTCGCCTGACTCCGCTACCGAAGGGCGCTCAAGCAAGCATCACGGGCGCTGAAGGCGGCTGGGTACGGCTGGATTATGGAGCTTGGATTCAGCGATCGGAGGTCAAAATCACTCCGAACTCTGTACCGCCCACTTCTTTGATCCGCAGTGTTCGCGCTCAATCCATTGGCGACTGGACAGAAATTGCCTTTCCGCTTCAGGTTCCGGTTCCGGTGACGGTGCAGCAGTCCGATCGTGCTTTCACCTTGACGCTGTTCAACACGATCGCTCAAACCGACACGATTAAACTTAGCGACGATCCCCTGATTTCCCGCCTAGATTGGCAGCAGGTTGGCCCTCGCCAAGTTCAGTACACTTTCAACCTCAAATCTAGCCAGCAGTGGGGCTACAAGCTGCGCTATGAGGGGACAACGCTGATTTTATCTCTGCGCCATCCCCCCCGACCTCAACTGCGGGGACTCAAAATTCTCCTCGATCCGGGGCATGGTGGCCCGGAAGATCTGGGATCTAGAGGGCCGACGGGCTACCCCGAAAAAGCGGTGGCGCTGAAGGTGTCTCAACTGCTGCGGGATGAATTGGTGAAACGGGGGGCAGCGGTGATCATGACCCGTGAAGCTGATGTGGATCTGGGCTTGCAGGAGCGGGTAACGTTGATTCACAAAACCGAACCGACGATCGCCCTCAGCCTTCACTACAATGCCCTACCTGATAGCGGCGACGCGCTGAACACAAAGGGTGTGGGCACATTTTGGTATCAACCCCAGGCCCACAGTCTGGCGATGTTTTTGCATAACTACCTGGTGCAGAAGCTCGATCGACCGTCCTATGGAGTGTTTTGGAATAACCTGGCGCTGACCCGTCCGACAGTGACTCCCTCAGTGCTGCTGGAGTTGGGCTTCATGATCAACCCGGAGGAATTTGAGTGGGTGGTGAATCCCAACCAGCAGGAGAGACTGGCGATCGCGATCGCTGACGGCATTGAGGCGTGGCTGCGATCAACTCAAACTGGAATAGATCAAGCTTCAGGTGGGTCAAACTGACTTGCCAATCGTTCCACAAACGCGGACTGTTCGAGTGTCGCTAATCCAGCCGGCAACACTGCCAGCACGCGGGCCATATCTCCCGCCAGCATCGCCGTCACCGCCAACCATAGCCCCGGAAACACTCGGCTCCGCGTTACGCCATCGGCATCCACAGGCAGAGGGAGATATTCTCCTTCCTGTAAGGAAAACCAGTCCAACTTCTGCTCAAATACCTGCCAGACAATGTACTCTTGAATGCCGTTGCGGCGGTAAGCGCGTTTCTTGTCCCCTAGATCGATCGC
>DATNQR010000394.1:0-6395 GCA_036703905.1 Thermosynechococcaceae cyanobacterium | reverse complement strand
TCTCACTCTATCCACTGGAACTAGACTTTTTCTTCCCTCAAACAACGATGGCAGGGGTGGGTAGGCACTTACTATTTGAAGTACTGAATCCTTCCGAGAAAGGACGACTGGTTCTGAATATGACGGCAAGCTTGAAGTCAGATGGTGAGAACAAATTGCCGCCCGCAAACGCGATCGGCAAAACCCGCGAGTTGTTTCCGATCATCGGTCGAGGCTCCGCCCGTGTGTTTTCTGCGCCTGTTGCACCTCAAGTGATTGATGGCGGTTCCTACGTGGCGATCGATATGGGAGCTGAGCCTAAAGCATTCCCGAACGTGAAAACGGGATTGATGAAAGTCTATGGTTCAGAGATTCCAGCAGATAGCCGTAAGCTGGTCGGGTATGGAAGAGATATCTCTCTGATTTCACCGCAAGAGTATGCTGGCCTAACGCCTCCAAACCTAGTCGGTTCCTTCCCAACCGATTTAACTAATCGTAGTTTGGAATACTCTGGGGTCTACGAAGATGGGTGGCTCTCGGAAGCTGCCTTCTTTGGGCTTTCTCAACTTAACCCAGCAACTCCTTTGGTCATCCGAGGGACTATTCCTGGACTCAGCGATCCGAAGTTTGTGACGGAACTCCAAGTTCTAGTCGATGGGAAAGAAGTCGCTCAACGTACTTTGAAGCCAGGTGATTTCAAATTGAAACTGACCCCTCCTGAAGGGCAAAAGCGGCGACGGATAGACTTGCGGTTCTCTAAGTGGCAAAATCTACCCGATCCAGACAAACGACCCGTTGCGGCAAAGTTATCGCTAATTGGCTTCACCACTGATGAAAAAAATTAGGGGCATTGTTAAAAAGATTTGTCTCAGGCTGTTTTGGCCAGTTTATCGACAACTTCAACACGAGATGCACGTGGAGTTCGATCGGCTCTCCCAGGGACAGGTTAATTTCCATAACCACCTCGTGCAGCAAGTTTCTGATCAGCTTGTCAAAATGCACCACATTGTAGATGGGTTAAAACAAAATCGAACTGAACAACAAATTGATCAGGCTGTAGCTGAATTGACTAAAATTCGTGAGAGTATCGAGCGTCTAAAACTTGATCAGCATGGAAAATAAGATTGGCGATCCAAAAGTTAGCATCGTAACTCCCTCCTATAACCAGGGACACTTCATCGAGAAGACGATTATCAGCGTTCTGGGTCAAGACTACCCCAACTTAGAATATATAGTTCTCGATAGCGCTTCTAACGATCGCACTGGCGAAGTCTTGGATAAGTACAGTTCGTATATTGATATTGTTATTAGAGAAAAAGATAAAGGTCAAGCAGATGCAATCAATCGAGGATTTCAACTCTCTTCCGGCGAAATCCTTGCTTATCTTAATTCCGATGACTGTTATGCCAATCAGTCTGTAGTTTCAACTGTAGTTAAACACCTTCAAGCCGACCCGGAAATCGATGTAATCTACGGTCAGCGTCAATTCATTGATGAGGACGGTTACTTTCGGTTCTGCTATCCCATACGACCTTTTTGTGAGAAAAATCTTTACTTGAGTTGCTATATGCACCAAGAATCCACTTTCTGGCGTAGGAGTATTTATGAGAAAGCAGGCGGCTTTGTAGACGAGAGCTACCAGTTTGCGATGGACTATGAGCTTTGGATGCGATTTCTAAAATTCGGCGCTAAAGTCTCAGGGTTCGATGACGTTTTTGGTTTATTTCGGTATTACGACAATCAGAAGTCAACTGCCCAATGGCAGCAGGTAGGTCTTCCAGAAATTGAGCGGGTGTACAGACAGTACAGCGATCGCTGTTTGCCCGAAAAAGAAATGATTGACTGCCATCAAGAATACTTCTTTGGAGCCAATCCTAGCAAAAACCCCGATTCCTACCGTTTTGCTTACGATCTCTGGGCTTCCTTTGTTGCGTACAAAAAAAACCTACTCAAGCAGCCGATCGACACCTGGGGCTTTAATGCCGATCTAAGTCACAGAAAACTTAGATGATGGTGCAGATGACGAGCTGTAGAGCCACTTGTGGGCAAATGTGCTACTCACAAGTGGCTCTACAGCTTAAGCTTTTCAGTTAACGGTGCGAGTGCTGCTCTAGCAGCGCCTTAGCGCGGGGCTTGTAGAGCAGATAGAACAGCGACTCAATGTAGCGCAGCATGTCCTCCCGGTTTTCTTTCGAGGCGTAGTTCCAGAAGCCATAGATCTTCGCCAGACCCAGCAGACGAGTTGTGTGGATTTTCCAGGTGTAGGTGCTGTAGACCCGATCGATCCCCTGCTTGGAAATTTCTTCCCAGTAGCTCGGATTTTGGTCACACTTGTTGACGAAATCCAGAATAATTTCCGCCATCTCCTCAACGTGGGTAGGGTTGATGTAGAACCCGTTCACCTTATCCCTGATGATCTCCAGCGGCCCGCCGAAGCGCGTCGCAAAAGTGGGTAGCCCTGTGATCATCGCCTCCAAAATCGTCAGACCGAACGCCTCAAACAGCGCTGGCTGAACAAACACGCCCTGATGGTCAGCAATAATCCGGTAGATTTCGCCAGAGTCGCCTTTGGATAGGCGCACCCCCAGCCAGCGCACTTTGCCGTGCAGATTGTACTCATCAATAATGTGGTACAGCTTTTCGATTTCGCTGATTTCTTCGTGGTCATCCGATTCCTCAGTTCGCAGTTTGCCCGCGATCAGAATCAAATTGCAGCGCTCTTGCAGAGCCTCGCTCTTGCCAAAGCACTCCGCCAACCCCGTCAAGTTCTTGATCCGATCGAGCCGCGCCATTGAGAAAATCGGCCGCTTGGTCGGGTCGTCCAGTTTGCCGTAGACTTGCACAGAATCATCCAGGGTGAACAGCAGATCCTCCAGCCGATCTCGATCGTTGAGCAGGCGATCTTCTTGGCGCGTGTAGGGGAAGTACACATTCTCGTTTACCCCTGGCGGCACAACGTTGAACTTGGGACTGAATAGCTCAATTCCACTAGCAACGTGGTAAAGCTCCGGCATGGTGAAGCACTTGTAGGACTCGTACTGACCCACGCTCTCCGGTGTACCGACAATTTCCTGGTAGGTACTGCTGACGATGAAGTTGGCAGCGTTCATAGCCAGTAGATCAGCAGTGAACTGGAGCGAGAAGTGGTATTTGTCGTCCGATTCCTGCCAGTAAAGGTTGCTGAACAAGTATTTGGACTTTTCCAGAGCGTGGGCAATATTGCACTGCGTCACCTTCAGCTTGCGGGACAGTAGGAACGCTACCAGATTGCCGTCGGAATAGTTGCCCACAATCAAGTCGGGCTTGCCGCCAAACTCTGCCCGCAGTTCCCGCTCCGAGTCGATCGCAAACGTCTCCAGATAGGGCCAGATCTCAAACCGAGAAATCCAGTTTTGGGTCAGCTTCGGGTTGAATTCGCGGAACGGCACTCGCAGAATCCAGCCTTCCTGAGTTCCGTGGATTTTTTCTAGGCGCTGGTTGCACAGCGTCCCATCGCTGTTGGGAATCAGCCGCGTCAGCACAATCACTTTGGGGTGAATGTTCAGCACGTCCAGTCCTGCCAAACTGATGTCTTCCTGAAGTTGTTTCTCCAGGCTGCGAACCTGATCCAGGATATAGACAACCTGACCGCCCGTATCAGGTCTACCCAACACGCCTTCTTGCCCAAACCAGCCGTGGGGGGAGATCAGCGCAATCCGAAACACCATCGGAATCCGAGAAATGAAGTTCTCCAGAACCTGGTGATCGGCCGAGTCGAACAGTTGATCCAGCATCTCCAGGTTTTCCCGGACTCGCTGGGCCGTGTTGCCCCACCCAGGCTCAAATCCCAGATTTTGCAGATCGAACCGAAAAGAATCGTAGGACTGATCGGCAGGTTTGCCATCCAGCAAGGTCAGAGCGGCTTTGATGCTATCTGCCAACTGCTGCTGACGCTGGACGCGATCGTTGATTAGCAGCTGAGACCCGTTGTATTGGTGCAGCCGCAGGAAGTCAAACAAAGCCTCCTGCCACTGGCGCGGGTCTTGAAACAGTTTGCTGGAAAGGTAGCGGTTGAGGAATTCTACGCCTTTGCCAATGTTTTTAGGATCACGCAGCGTGGGGGAGTAATCGTAGAAGGGCTGAAAATCCAGTTCCAGCACATCGCCTTCGTTTGGGTGGTAGTGGTTAACCAGGCGATCGCGCAGATCCAGCAGTTCTTCAGTGCCGATCAGCTCCACCGTCATATCTTCCAGCAGTCGATAAACCTCCTGGCTAGCAATTCGCGGTCGGATGACCAAGCAAACATTCTCGTTGTCAAAAATAACTTCTTGAACGTAGTAAATCAGTTTGCTGAGACGAGATGAGGAATGGAAATGCTCAGACTTCTCGAAATTTTTACAATAGGTGTCAAACGCCGTCAGGATTTCGTTCCGCAGTAAGTATCGCTTGTCGGTGGCGCGTAGCTGGCTGGCAAACTGCCGCAGATTAGTTTTCTCTTCGCTATTGAGAACTGCCTGAATTAGCTCGGACATGGGATTATCGCTCCTTTTGTGAATTGGTAGGGTACATCAGGCATCCTCACTGACTTGTGTTTAAGAAAGTCACACAAAATTTGACCTCGACGGGATCTCAACCGTTGCTCCTGTTCGGAGGGACGCTGAGGAGCAATCTAACTAAGCTCAGACACTACGGAAATTTTTAAGAAGATGCGTCTACCCCAAGGCAGCTTTTGTTTTCTCAGGCTCTCTCGATCGAGCCAGGCTACAGCGCCAGCTATCCCTTGAGTTACCATAGCTTCACTCTTTCTAGAAGATCTGTAAAGCTAGGGATAAAACTTTAAAGCTCTAATAAAGATTTAAGTGTCCAAGGTCGCGTTACTGAGCCGACCGCGAGAAGTGCGCTGGAGCAATTTGGAAAGTTGCTTGGACACGGGGCCCAAACACCACCACATCTTCAGATCGCAGTTCCCATGATCGACACTTCTGACCGTTTATCAGCAGCCCGTTGGTGCTGGGCTTGCCGCCTCGATCGCCATCAATAATCTGGTAAGCCTCGCTGTTATCTTCCCGAATCGATCGGGTCAGAACGGCGTGGTGGCGCGAGACAAACTTGGAGTTTAGCTGAATGTCGTTTTTAGGATCACGCCCTAAGTGGTACTGCTCCCGCTCCAACAAAACCTCCCGCTTACCCCAATCGTCCTCAATCACCAGCATTGGCTGGCCCTGCGGCACAGAAGTAACCTCGTTAACCACCGATAGATCGGAGGAATAGGTGACCCGATTACCGGTTTCCTCCTCCATGAATGTGGAATCGGCAAAGCTGGAAGCACCCCAGGCAGAATTGGTTGTGGGCATAGGGTAGACCAGTCCTGATCGCTCGGATGCCAGACGGCGGGCGTGCCAGGAAACTTCATCGTCTGGTTGAATTGCCAACGCCCGATCGTAGCTGGCGATCGCTTCCGGGTAGAGAAGCAGTTCCACCAGAGCGTTGCCCCGATTCCGCCACCCCAGCGCATTATCCGGGTTCAGACTCAAAGTACGGTCATAGCAGGCGATCGCATCTTCAGGACGGCTCAAGCCATACAGCAGAGCGTTCCCTCGGTTCTGCCAGGCCGATTCGTGCCCAGAGTCGAGGGACAGAATTCGGTCATAGCAGGCGATCGCCTCTGGATAATCCCCCAAACCGTACTGAAGCGCGTTGCCCCGGCTCTGCCAAATTTCAACGATGACTGACTTGCGGGAACAAAGGCGCAATGCTTGGTCGTAGCTAACGATCGCCTGGGCATAGTCACCCCAGCTTTCCAGAGCCAAACCCCGCTCATACCAACCTTCATAGAAATCTGGCCGCAGTTTGAGGGTTCGATCATAGCAAGCGATTGCCTGCTCAAATTCGTCTGTCGTCACCGCCGCCAACCCCTGCTGGAACCAGAGGAGAGCCTCACCGCTTAGTGGTAATTGACCCGTATCCAACATGGCTTGCATCTTTACAATTCACACGATCGCAGAGGCGAAAAGACAGGGACGAGAGTTGATAGCCTACTTGCCTCGATCGCTCTCTACGTAGATCTTACCTAGCCTGTGTGAAGCCAGTGTGAACTCTTATCTCATCCTCACACTTTCTTTAAATAGCTACAACCCTGATTCCGAAAAGGAGTAGTACTGAATTTCTGAGAGCAACTAGGGGAAATTAAATTAAATCCACTTTGCAATAGGTAACTAATTTGAGAGCCGTCTTGCTTCGAGCCTGAATACACCCTCACAAGCTCTCCAAGTATGCTTTACCAATTCATAACACTAGACATCCAGGAACACGAACCTATTTAGGTAGGTATCGTATCCCTAAATCTTCTTCGATGTACCCTTACCGTCAAATTAACTGGGGCGCTAGGATTCGAACCTAGGAATGGCTGGACCAAAACCAGCTGCCTTACCACTTGG
>DATNQR010000393.1:0-1825 GCA_036703905.1 Thermosynechococcaceae cyanobacterium | reverse complement strand
TGTGATCAAGCGCTCCGGCTCCAGGTTGCCCGTGCCCCACACTGCTAGCTCGTGGAGCTTACCCTGGACTTCAAACTTATAAATGGGGTGACTGCCGATTTCAAATGGGCTGTCTACCAGGGTATCGAAGTTAGCTGCTAGGAACGTGTTAGGACGATCGACCACTGTTGGTAAGCTAGTGGAAACTTTCCAGGTGAGGCGGGGCGGCACGATCGTCACTTGAATCGGAACCTGCTCATAGCCAGGAACATAGAAAAACAGGGCTGCTCCATTGAAATAACCGTGGCTGCTGTCCAGATGGTTGGTGCGGACGGAAAGCTCGTAGGCGTAGATCTGGTAGCGGACGGTGACAGTGTTGTGGGGCTGATTGTGGGACTGATTGCGGGGCTGCGTTTCGATCTGCCAGTGATTTTTGCCCTGCTTCTGCCACGGTAGGGGCACTTCATCTTCCCCGGCCACCACTCGAAAACTTTGTAAGTGGCGGGCATACTCCCGCACCAGGTACGAGCCTGGAGTCCAGACGGGCATCCGCAAATCCAGTTGAGACAAGCCCACTTGTCCCAACCCGCTCACCCGCAGCGTCACCTCAAACAGGTGCGACTCTGGCTCTGGCATGGCCACTTCGTAGTGGAGTTGGAGGGATGCGGGAGGGACGATCGTGGCTTCAGACCCATAGCCCACTTCCGACTGGGTTTGCTCTAGGTCTAAGTCTTCTTGATTCATGAATGTCCTTTATTAGGAAATTAAAAGTTGGGATTGAGTTGTGCTGACATTGTGGGCTGAAGTGGTGGTGCAGAGGGCAACGACCCCTGTTGAGCCGAAGCCCTCAAACTCCCTGATCACCTTCATCTTGATTTAAAAATCAACAGAGCCTAGTAAAAATCGGAGATTGAAAATATTGAAAATGGCGATTGGAACTTGCAAGCCTTGCTTCCGCCTTGTTCAATTTTGCATTTTCAAACTTGAATTAGCGTTGCTCCCTCAAGCTTTTCGGGCCAGATGGGTCAACTGTTTCATGTTGAGGAGGTGGAGCGTCTGGTGTTCTGGGTCAAGCTTAATCCAGCCTTTGCTATCCAGCTTTTCCAAAATCTTCTCAGTATCTTCCACACCAATGTCGGTAACATCCGCTAAGTCTTTAGCAGGGATGTTGAAAACTTCTGTGCTGTTGCCCGATTCCTTTCCGTAGTTCTCCCCCAGAAAAACTAGAGTGTTGATCAGCTTCACGGCCGGGGGCTGGTGGCGCAACTGAAAGCGGATGTTGGTTTGGCGCAGCCGTCGCACCATCAGTTGCAGCATCCGGTGGTGCAATTGGGGATCTTTAAACAGAGTTTGAATGAAGCGTTGAGCAGAGATACTGATCAGCTGAACGGCCGAAAGGGCGATCACATCCGTCGAGCGGGGCGACTCGTCCAAGATAGCCATCTCGCCAAAGAAATCCCCTCGCCCCAGCACCGCCAGCGTAGCCACGTCTTCTCCTGTGCCGGACAAACGCCGCACCTTGACCCAGCCGGACACGATGAAGTACACGGCGTTGCCCCAGGCATCTTCCATCACCACCGCTCGGTTAGCCGGGTATTCGTGTTCTACTGCCACGGAAAGCAACCACTCCAGGGTTTCTGGGTTGGCAGCAGTTAATAGAGGGAAAAGCTCACTAAATGCTTCGGTCTGCATGAAAGATTTCAGATTTACAGATCAGGATGAGCGCGATCGTCAGATTGAACCGGATTGAACTGACTGAGGATGTCTTGCAAACCCTTCCTCCATGATGCCAAGAGTTTCAGAGCATCCCTGGAAGAACACACGAATTCTTTACACTACTAGGCTG
>DATNQR010000392.1:0-2719 GCA_036703905.1 Thermosynechococcaceae cyanobacterium | reverse complement strand
TCCCGCCGACCAGCTATTCCCGTGGGTGGCGATCGGACTTATCACCTACTTCGTGATCCGAATGATGCTAGGGGGCAGCTATATGGTTTGGGGCTGCTGCTGGCTCTGGTTAGCCGCTACCTGGTGGGCCTTAACGGGCAGCAAAACTTTTCGGTTTCTGAAGCAGTGGGCAAGTCCGCCGGGGCATGACTGGGTGAATGGTGGTTCACTGTTTGTCCGTGTCACAGATCAAGGGCTTTGGAAGCGCAAGCGGCGTGAGCAACTACAGCAAATTCGGATGCAGACCGATCAAGGAGTGAAACGATTTATGCCGTTCCAGAAATCCTGCCACCTACACTCAATTACCCAAATCCAAATTGGGGGACATAAGTTCGCTTGCCTGCTACTGCACAACCCCAAACTGGATCAATGGTCGGCGCAAATCCCTTTTAAGTTTGCAGGGCTGCACCCGCAGCTTTATCGCCAAGAGGTCGAGGAAACAGTCGATGCCTTGCGGCGAGGAATGCAGGAGCTTCCCGATCGAGAAGCCTTGACCTTTTATCTCGGCTGCTCCACGGACATCCGGGAGCGTTACCAGCAACTCAATGACCTAGCTCAAAACACGCACCTCAACCCGATCTCTGTGCTGTTGCTGAATGAACAGAAGCGCCTCTTTGAACTGGCAAGTCGCGGCACACGCCAAGTGTGGAATGGGAGCATCTGGGCCACCTGGACAGCCCAACGAGCCAGCGAGGACAAATCTGACTTAATTGGACAGGGACTTCTGACCCTGCAACGGTGGTTCCAGAAAAGCCTTCGCAGCTTTGTTGGCACACAACAGGCTTACTTCGATAGCTTCTACCGCAACCTGTGTCAGCAGATCTATGAGCAGGGATATCTGGAGTGGAGAAACCTGCTAGAAACCAAGTCAGGGCTGGATGTGCAACCCATGTCAGTGCAAGAAGCCTGGGAGTGGTTGTGGTATCGATTCAACAAATCTCCGGCTCCAATCCTCACCCCTGATAACTATATTCAGATCCGTGAAACTGAGGGCGGACTGGCGGAAAACATCCCCATGAGTGGGCAGAAGGATTTGATCACTCTGCTGATTCAAGGGGAGAAGGGGAAAACCAGTGTCCCTCGGCACAAGGGGCAACACGGATATATTTACGTCAATGAAAAAGTTGGTAAGGTCGTTGTGTTGGAAGAACCCCCGGAGGGCTGGCGCAATGCTCGTGAGCAACTGCGCTGGATCTGGGGACGCTTAAGCTCAAGCTATGTCCGGGATACTGAGGTTGTTATCCAGGTCAAACCCAAAGAAACCTGGGTGACGAAGGACGAACTTGAAAAGATGTCCCGCCAGTCGCACACTGAGTTAAAGCGGGCAATTGAGGAAGGCACAGGCAAAGTTGTCCATGCCAATCTTGCTGGGGAGAATGCGGCAGATGCACTGCGGAAAGTCCTCGAAGGAGTGCAACCTCTCCATTGCGCCCCAGTGTTCGTGCTTTGGCGCGATACCGAAGCTGAATGCGAAGAAGCCGCTATTCAACTTGCAAAGTCGTTTGGCTCTGCCTCGGCAGTGACCGAAGACGACATTTCCTGGCAGATCTGGCTGGAGAGCTTACCCATTAATGATGCGCTGCTGCTGAAAAAATTCTCCACGTTCTCGGAACGGCGCTGCACCTTAGATAGTGAATCTGTTATTGGGTTTCTGCCCCTGGTGCGTCCCAGACCGCTCGATCCTGAAGGCGTAGAGTTTTTGACTGAGCGGGGCGGGATGCCTGTCCACGTTGATTTGTTTGGCAGCAGTCCCGGCCGTTGTCTAATCACGGGTACATCAGGTTCCGGTAAATCAGTATTGGGCTGGCGCTTTATTGAAGAAGCGCTGGCACGAAACATCTCCGTTGTGGGGCTGGATTTGTCAACTGGCGGCAACAGCACCTTCCAAACTGCCGTGGAAATGCTGGGTGAGAACGGAGTGTACGTCGATATTTTGCGCGAGAGGATGAATCTCCTGGAGCCGCCCGATGTGCGAAACCTGCCCGCCAATTTAGCTGTGCAGCGTTTCAAGCGCTGGAAAGACTTTGTGCGTCAGGCGATCATGGCGATCGCAATGGGGCAAATTCAAGACCAAGCGTTACAGGAGCGGGTTGATTCGATCGTTCTCCGGCTGCTGGAAGTCTTCTTTTCAGACTCGGAGATGATCGATCGCTACAACGCCGCCTTCGAGCATGGCTACAAGTCTGAAGAATGGCAATTAATGCCTACAGCCCACGAATTGCTGCGCTTCTGCTCAAAGGAGAAGTTGAGGCTTGAAAGCTTTGAGGACATTGACGCACGGGCGATTAACCAAATTGTGTCTCAGCTTGGCGCGAAGCTGCTCGATCCCAACATTGGGGACGTAATTGGTCGTCCCAGTACCGTCAACCCCAGCCCCATTATCAAGTTCTACGCGCTGTCAGGGCTGACCAACGATAGCAATGCCTACATCATGGCCATTACGGCTCAGATGGCTTGCCTCCGCAACGCGCTGGCCTATCCCCGCAGCCTATTTGTAGGAGACGAGCTATCAGTTCTACTGGGCAAGAACGGTTTTGCTGACCTGGTTGGGGAGATGCTGGCGACGGGACGAAAAGAGGGGGTTTCGAGCCTGCTGCTGGCACAAGATCTAGATGCGATCGTCACTTGCTCGGCGGCGGCCAAAATTAAGGCCAACCTGACCACCATTATCACGGGCTAC
>DATNQR010000391.1:0-2672 GCA_036703905.1 Thermosynechococcaceae cyanobacterium | reverse complement strand
ACCATCCACAACTTCAAGCACCAAGGCGTTGCTGGAGCGAATCTGCTGTGGGCAACCGGGCTAAATCGGGAAGAGTACTATTTCAACTACGATCGTCTGCAAGACAACTTCAATCCCTTTGCGCTCAACCTGATGAAGGGCGGCATCGTCTACTCCAACTTCGTCACCACGGTTTCGCCTAACCACGCCTGGGAAGCCCGATGCAGTGAAATTGGCTATGGTCTGGGACACACACTGCACCTAGCGCAGGGCAAATTTGGTGGCATCTTGAACGGAATTGACTACGAGGTTTGGAGTCCAGAAACCGATCGCTACATTCCCCAGCCCTTCAGCCCTGACGACCTAGGCGGTAAAGCGAAAAGCAAAAGAGCTTTGCGAGAACGGCTGCTGCTCCAGGATGCCGACAAGCCTTTGATCGCCTTCATCGGCCGTCTGGATGAGCAGAAAGGCGTTCACCTTGTCCACCACGCCATTTACTACGCCCTGCACTGCGACGCTCAGTTTGTGCTGCTGGGTTCGGCCACTGAGGCGAGCATTAACACCCACTTCCAGCATGAAAAGGCCTTCCTCAACGACAACCCCGATTGCCACCTGGAACTGAGCTTCAATGAGGAACTGTCGCACCTGATCTACGCGGGGGCAGACATGATCGTGGTTCCCAGCAACTTTGAGCCGTGCGGTTTGACCCAAATGATTGGGCTGAAGTATGGCACTGTGCCGATCGTTCGGGGTGTGGGTGGTCTGCTGAACACGGTGTTCGATCGCGACTATGACGAAACCCATCCGCCAGAGGAACGCAATGGCTACGTGTTCTACCAGACGGACTACCCAGCGCTGGAGTCGGCTATGGATCGGGCGATCGGGCTGTGGCGCTACTACCCGGAAGAGTTTGAGAAGCTGATGATCCAGGGGATGCACTGCGACTATTCCTGGAACCATCCCGGCACAGATTATGTAGCAATCTACGATCACATCCGCCATCGGTAAGGCAGTCGGAAGCTAATGGCTGGCTTACCGACAACTTATACAGATTGCTCTAGCTCCGGTGTAAGCCAGCAGCAGTTAACTTACACCAAGCTATGAAGACAGCACGAAAAGCCAAAAGTCAGATCCTAAACAAAATAGGTTCTATCTCAAGGTGATGTTCCTGAAGGAGAAACTTTTCTAGGCTGGAGGAGCGCTGAGCAAATCTGTTAAGGAACAACTTTATGACGACTGGTCTTTCACCCAATCTTGAAAAGAAAAACATTAATGGCTCCTTAATCACTGGTATTTTGCTAAGTGTTTTGGGAGTTGCGGCGATCGCATTGCCCTTCATCTCGACGATCGTGGCTGAAACCTGGATTGCCTTCATCCTTATCTCTGCGGGTGCAGCTAAGATCACCTATGCCTTCCAAACCCGCGACCAAGGCGGCTTCGTTTGGAAGTTGCTGCTGGGAGTGCTTTACGTCGCCACTGGTGTGCTGCTGCTTGTGGCTCCTCGGACAGGTGTCTTGACTCTAACCCTGCTGTTGGGTAGCTTCCTGCTGACGGAAGGGGTATTTGAGCTAATCTTGGCGTTTCGCTTGCGTCCCCAACCCAACTGGAGCAGTGCGCTGGTCAACGGAATCATTACTCTGGTGCTGGGCGGATTTGTCTGGTTTCAGTGGCCCCAAAATGCTCCCTGGCTACTGGGTACCGCGGTAGGAGCAAGCATCCTCTCCACAGGAGTTTCCCGAACTTTGATGTCCTTGAAGGGTCAGGGCACAAAGCTTGAGGAGCCTTCTGAGCCTGCGGCTTCGGTGTAAACTGGCACTCTCAAATTTGTTGAGTCTTTGAGGGGATTGGGCGTTGCGCTCATTCCCCTTTTGTTTGTTCGATTTTTGTTTGTTCGATCGTGCCGCTCCACTGGTGCAGCCAGTGAGCCAAGGGTTTTGGTAACTCTTTGCGGCTACGGGTTTCGGGATGGATGCAGACGTGGCGTGTGATGGCTTTGCCGATCGCCTTGTGGGTTGCCTCAGCAAAGTAAATGGCGTAGCTAATTTCAAATTCGCTGCGGCTGAGCAGCTTCGGTGTCAAGTGGATTTGCAAGCGATCGCCGCATTGCATCGGTCGAAAAAAATCAACGCTGGCATGGACGATCGGCACAGCGACTCTGGTTCCCCGAAAAAATTCCGGTAACTCAATGCCCGTTGTCGCGATCGCTGCTTCGTACCCTTCATGGCAAAACGCCAGTACGTTGGCAAAGTAGACGACGCCGGCCGCATCGGTATCTCGAAAATGCACAGTGCGATCGTAGATAAACGGCATCAGTCAGCCCTCAACACTTGATTAGCCTAGCAGCAATCGCTCAGTTATTTTCTGATGAACAATCCAGGAAACGGTTTGTTGAGCGAACGGTTTATAGTAGGCAGTGGGATGAGTTCTCTGTCGCCTTTAGATAGAAAAAGCGCTAAAAAACTATGCAAGATGAAATTTTGCACAAGGAGCAGGTGTTTCATGATCAGTGGGCCGCCGCGATCGACATTGAAGGCATTCGCGTCGCTGACTACTTTGAGGCCTGCACCGCTCCCGAAAATCGGTTCATTCTGAAGCACTTGGGCGACGTTCGCGGCAAATACTTGTTAGATCTCGGCTGTGGTGCTGGGGAAAACAGCGTTTACTTTGGTCAGAAAGGGGCGAGATGTGTAGCA
>DATNQR010000390.1:0-2227 GCA_036703905.1 Thermosynechococcaceae cyanobacterium | reverse complement strand
ATATTCTCCCAACGATCGCTTCGTGGGACGGGACTCAATCCGGCTCAGGTTGAGGCGGCGATCGGCAAACACTTGAAGCGGCTTCACCAGCGCCCCTGGTGAGTCTCGGACGCTGAAGGCTAGGGACGTGTGGGTTCCTCCAGGGGAAGTCTGCAAGCCCAAAATCCAAAAGCGGGTACAGTTGTCCGGGTAATCGTTGATGGGACAGGCGAGAATGGGCAGATTGTAGAGTTTGGCTGCCCGCTCAGAAGCTAGGGCCCCCACGGTCGGCTCCCCTGCTAAGTGGTGCAGCGCTTCGGTGGTGGAGTTGGTGGGCATCAACTGGGCCAAGGGCAGGTGCTTTTCCAGCCAAAGCTGGCACTGGGCCAGAGCCTGGGGATGGGAGTAGACGGTTTCCACTGCGGCGATCGTTGGAGCGTGGGAGAAGAAAGCGTAGGAGATGGGCAAAACCAGTGCCGCCTGAATCTTCAGGCTGTCAAGCTTCCACAATCCATCTAGGGTAGTGGTGACGCTGCCTTCCACAGAATTTTCTACCGGAACCACTGCAATATCGGCTTGCCCCTGAGCCACCGCTTGCAGACTTTGCGAGATGCTGGGGTAGGAGCACAGCAGCGATCGCTGTCCTTGAGCTTGCAGCCAGTTGGCGTATAGAAAAGCGGCGGCTTCGGCATTGGTTCCGGCGGGGCCCAGGTGGGCGATCGAAAGGGCCATAGCGACTCATCCTTATTCAATGGTGCGGTAGCGGCTTAAACTCATTGCTCAACTATCAGGTTTTTCTTCAGATTTTTTCTACAGCAATCTTGTTTGGCTTATCAAAGTTTGCTTTTCTGAACCCCAGCATCTTTGGAGTCAGGGTCTAGAGTCGCGCGATGTACGACTTTCAATTCTCAGTCGCACATTGCGTAGAATTACGCTTCTCCGTGAGTTTAGCTTTTCTTTAGAAAGGGACAATCGAGGGGAGTATAGTGTTTATACTTCCAAAGAACCACACGGTTTGTTTCATGGTTGTTTAAGATTATTTACATTGCCCTCAGTTGCTCTGGCCCCCATGGATACTCGCTTCACTGCCTTCCAGACCGTTGATATGGCCGTTGTCCAACAGCCTGTTCCCATTCAACATTATCTGCGCCAGCCCCAGCGTATTGTTCAGGCTTTGGCAGCCTCCAGCCAGATCGAAGTTTTGGGGGAGGAGCAGTATCGATTAAAGATGCGTCCTCTTAGTTTCATGATGCTGACCCTTCAGCCCGTGGTGGATATCCGGGTTTGGGCGGAGCCAGATGGGACAATTCAGGTACGATCGCTCCGATGCGAAATCCGCGGTATTGAGTATATCAATCAACGATTTAGCCTGAACTTGAGGGGCAAGCTTCAGCCCCAGCAGAGTGATGGCACAACTCACCTACGGGGCCGAGCCGACTTAGAAGTTCGGGTGGAGTTGCCCCCGCCTTTACTGTTTACACCCAAGCCTCTGCTGGAGGCAGCAGGAAACGGCTTGCTGAAGAGTGTGCTGCTGACGGTGAAGCAGCGCCTGAGCCATCACTTGTTAGCGGATTACTCAGCCTGGGCTAGCGACTCCGAACCGGTGTCCAGTGTGGCGATCGTGCCTGACCATAGCCCGATTGTTTGAGACTCTAGTTTTGCCTTCTCAGAGGGTTGGCAAGGGCGGAAGGACAAGCGATGCCAGCGCGTCGGCCCAAATCGCCGTAGAGCGTCTCGGTGGGCGACTGTTCCATAGCCTTTATTCTTTGCCAGACCGTATTCCGGGTACTTGGGCGCAAGGCGAGTCATTAACTCATCCCGCCAGACTTTCGCAATGATGCTGGCAGCCGCGATCGCCAGCGATCGACTGTCGCCCTGCACTAAGGTTTGCTGGGGCATGAGCAAACCCGGAATAGACTGATTGCCATCAACCAAGCAGAGGGTAGGCTGTACCCTCAGGCGGGAAATCGATCGCCGCATGGCCAGAAGTGACGCTTGGAGAATATTTAAGCGATCAATTTCTCGTACCGAAGCCAAACCGATCCGGCAATCTGTGGCCTGTGATCGAATTTGCTGGACTAAATTTGTCCTTTGGGCTGAAGTCAGCTTCTTACTGTCGGTTACGCCAGCTAACGACAGATGGGGCAGCGCCGAGTCAGGCAGAATCACCGCCGCCGCCACTTTTACAGAGCTAGTGCCCGCGCTCCAAGATGGATTAATTTTAGCCACTTCTGAACTCGGGGTAACA
>DATNQR010000389.1:0-4735 GCA_036703905.1 Thermosynechococcaceae cyanobacterium | reverse complement strand
TAAACAGTTGTCAGAATTTAGTTTTCAGCAACTCATCAGTAATTTACAGGAAATTGCAGTCATGGCTCTCAGACTAGGCGACACCGCTCCCGACTTCGTTCAACAGTCCACTCAGGGCGAAATCAACTTTTATGAATGGGCTGGCGATAGCTGGGTTGTTCTGTTTTCTCATCCCAAAGATTTCACTCCCGTCTGCACCACCGAACTAGGAGCAGTGGCAAAGATCAAGCCTGAGTTCGACAAGCGCAACGTGAAGGTCATTGCCCTCAGCGTAGACGATGTGAACTCTCACCAAGGCTGGGTGGGCGATATTGAGGAAACTCAAAGCACAACCCTCAACTATCCGATCCTGGCCGATCCCGATCGCAAGGTCTCCGATCTGTATGACATGGTTCACCCCAACGCCAACGATACTTTGACGGTGCGATCGGTCTTCATCATCGATCCCAAAAAGAAACTGCGCCTCACCTTCACCTACCCCGCCAGCACAGGCCGCAACTTCGATGAAATTCTGCGGGTGATCGATTCCCTGCAACTCACCGAATACCATCAAGTGGCTACTCCAGCCAACTGGCAGGACGGCGACGATGTAGTGATCGTGCCTTCCCTCAAAGATCCCGAAGTGCTGAAGGAGAAGTTCCCCAAAGGCTACGAGGAAGTGAAGCCCTATCTGCGGATGACTCCCCAGCCCAATAAATAAGTAGGCTGAGCCGATCTCGGGTTCGAGAAACATCAGACAGAAGACTTCAACCGCGATCGTGGGACAACTCGAAGCTAATTACTAGCTGCTAATTACTAAAAAGCTGCACCTCTGGTTTGGAGGCGCAGCTTTTTAGTGTGAGCTTTCAGCACTAATTAGTGTGAGCTTTCAGCACTAAGCGCCCAAACTAAGCGCCCAGAGCAACCAGAACGTCACTGGCATGGGTGTCCGTGTTGACTGTGCCCGCGCCGTAGACTTGAGAAATCTTGCCGTCTGGGGCGAGCAAGTAGGTGACGCGCTGGGCATAGCGCACACCGTTCCGCTCACCTTCCACGTCGTAGGCTTTAGTGATTGAACCATCGGTGTCGGCTAGGAGGGGGAACGGCAGGCTGTATTTGTCGGTGAAGGCTTTATGGGATGCTTCGTCGTCTAGGCTGACTCCCAGCACCGCGATGCCTTTACTGAGGTATTGCTGATAACTGTCCCGAAAGCCACAGGCCTGCTTAGTGCAGCCGGGGGTATCGTCTTTGGGATAGAAGTACAGAACCACGGGCTTCCCGGCAAAGTCTGATAGAGAAACGGTGTTGCCGTGGGTGTCTTTGGCGGTAAAGGCGGGTGCAGTTGCACCAAGTTCTAGGGGCATCTTCAGCTTTCCATTGCGCGATCGAATATCCGAATTTTACTGTTCTTTTCGGCTCTTTTCAGGTCGATCGTGCAATTGCCAAGCGCAGCGCTGCTTCACCTTTGTAAAGTTCTACAAAAGGCAGATGCTGAACCTCAAAAAACTTCTGTAGCATAGACTACAGAAGATAATCTTTTATTTCTGTGTTTCGGCTTTCCTTGCCTCGTGCGGGAAATCAGGCATAGCGTTCCCTCCCATGAAACTAGAATCTGAATTCCTTCTTTGTCTGCAACGTCACCTGCTGGAGCAGGCGTTTCACCGATCGTGCCTTCCGTCCCCTGTACCCATTGCCCCTAGCCTAAGTGCTTCTACTTGGGTGAAACTGGTGGAGCCACCTACGCCCTTCAGCGCAGACGAGGCGTTGTTGTTGTGTCAGGCTTCGGAAACCGAGTGGGTTGCCTGGATTCCCGACTATGGTGAAATTCTGCTGAAGATCGAGCAAATTAACCTGTCCTAGCTTTCTGGGCGGTGAGATGAGGGTTTTTCATCCCTCAATTCAGTGATGCCGTTTCCTGTCGTAACTTAACGTGAGTTCGGGATAAGAAAGGGCAAAACCAATAGGCGTTACTGACCAGTTGAAAAACATTTCTCAGATCGAGCATTCGCAGCACCGCTCCCCGGTCAATTGCTTGGTCAACATTGTTTGCGGATTGATTGCATATTGCCACTAACCCAAGAAGCCCTCTCACGTTGGCTACAGCCATACACACTAAATCCCCGACTTCTTGGAGAAGTCGGGGATTTGATACTCTCGACTTGGACTAGGAAGCGATCGCTGCCTCGACTCGCCGTTCCTTGCGAACAGCCTTGGCGATTGGCTCCTCAGAGATTTGCATCAAGAATACCAGAAGCGGATTGCTTTGAATCTCTCGACGCATAGAGCGGCGAATTTCAACCTCGATCTGGGTTTGCAGTCCAGTCCAATCAATATCTTTCTGATCTCCATTCAGGGGACGGGCAAACTCAGACCAACGATCGCGCAGCACAAAGGAAATCGTGTCCTGAATCTTGCGTTGGAGGTCGGCGGGGCTGATGGTGGTTACGACACCGCGCAGGTGAACCTCTGGCTTGGCGGTCATTTGCCCTTCCAAGTCGATCGTCGTCGCCACAGTCAGCACACCTTCTCCGGCCAACTGCTGCCGCTCCTTGAGTACCGTATCGTTGACTACGCCAGAACGGGATGCGTCCACGAGTTCAATTCCGGAGGGAACCTTGCCCGCAACGCCGATCGAGTTCTCAGTCAGCGCCACTACGTCGCCGTTATTGATGATCACCATGTTCTCGGCGGGAATACCCACGCTTTGGGCAGTCTGGGAGTGCTTCACCAGCATCCGGTGTTCGCCATGGACAGGCAGGAAGAACTTAGGTCGGGTCAAGCCCAGCATCAGCTTTTGGTCTTCCTGAGCACCGTGCCCAGAAACGTGGATACCCTGCTCTTTGCCGTAGATCACCTTCGCGCCCTTGATCATCAGCTTGTCGATCGTGTTGACAACAGCGATTGTGTTGCCTGGAATTGGGTTCGCAGAGAAGACAACGGTATCGCCCTCACGGATCTTGATCTTGGGGTGTTCACCGTTAGCAATCCGGGTCATGGCAGACATCGGTTCACCTTGAGAACCCGTGGTCAGAATCAGCACTTTCTCGTCCGGCATCTTATAGGTCAGGTGCAACGGCAGAAGCAGATCGTCTTCGCACTTGATATAGCCCAGCGTCCGGGCATGGGCAATCAGGTTAAGCATCGATCGTCCTTGCACCGACACCGCTCGGTTGTGCTTCTTGGCCAATTCCAGAATCATGTTGATTCGGTGAACCGAGGACGCAAACGTGGTCACGAGCAGGCGGCCTTTCGCCTGGCCGAAGACGCGATCAAGGTTGGGGAAGACCGATCGTTCAGAGGGCGTGTGACCGGGAACTTCAGAATTAGTGGAGTCACTGATCAAGCACTGCACACCTTGTTCGCCATACTCTGCAAGGCGCTGGAAGTCGAAATACTCCCCATCTACTGGCGTGTGGTCGAACTTAAAATCGCCCGTGTGAATCACCACACCAACGGGAGTACGGATCGCCACAGTGAAGCTATCAGCGATCGAGTGGGTGTTGCGGATGAACTCTACAAAGAAATAGGAGCCGAGGCGAACGATGTCGCGGGGGCGAACCGTGCGGATCTCAGTGCGATCGCTCACGCCTGCTTCCTCTAGCTTGCCTTCCAGCAGAGCCATGGCTAACCGCGGCCCATAGATCACAGGAATATCAAATTGCTTCAGGTGAAAAGGGATGCCGCCAATGTGGTCTTCGTGACCGTGGGTGACAATCATGCCTTTGATTTTGTGACGATTCTCCCGCAAATAGGTTGTGTCTGGCAGAACAATGTTGACACCGTGCATCCCGTCTGTGGGAAACGCCAGACCCGCATCCAGCAAAACAATCTCGTCGTTGTATTCAAACACGCAGGTGTTCTTGCCAATTTCGTGCAAGCCACCGAGGGGAATAATTTTCAGAGCGGGGGATGATTTGGTTTGAGTCATAGATAGCCTTAACAAATGAGGTTGACTGAATTAAAAGTGAGGGGTTGGGAGAATTGGGCAATCGCTCGGAGTGTCACCGCGATCGTGCCCGCTAATGAGAGGTCGCAGTTGCTATTCAGTTGTCAGAAAACTTGGGCCAGAGGAGTGAGCAATAGCTACAGTAGCGCCAACTCTGCAAGCACTGTCTTGAGGTCGTGGTCTAGCTCTGGATCAGAGTCGCTCAGGGGGAGGCGAGTTGAACCAACCTGCCAGCCTTGCAGCCTCAGCGCCGCCTTCACCGGAATGGGGTTAGCTGTGCGAAAGAGCGCTTTGAACAGGGGAAAGAGTTGCAGATGAATCTGGGTCGCGGACTGCACCTGTCCGGCTGTGAATGCCTGAATCATCTGCTGGAGCTGAGAACCAACGAGATGGCTGGCTACGCTGACCACGCCAACTGCTCCTACAGACAGCATAGGGAGAGTTAGAGAGTCATCACCAGAGTAAATGACAAACTCAGGCGGAGTCGATCGTCGAATCTGACTAACCTGATCTAGGCTACCACTAGCTTCCTTGATGGCGACGATGTTAGGAACCTCTGCCAAACGGCTAACGGTTTCCGGCTGGAGATTTTGCCCAGTTCGTCCAGGCACATTGTAGAGCATCAAAGGCATTTCGGGGACTGCCTCCGCGATCGCTCTAAAGTGCTGATATAACCCTTCTTGGGGCGGCTTGTTGTAGTAGGGAACGACTTGTAATGATCCATCTAACCCTAGTCTAGCGGCTTTTTTGGTAGCTGCGATCGCTTCTTGAGTTGAGTTTGAGCCTGTACCCGCAATAATCCTGGCTTTA
>DATNQR010000388.1:0-8257 GCA_036703905.1 Thermosynechococcaceae cyanobacterium | reverse complement strand
GTAATATATTATCAGGTAGAACTCATAATTTATCGTACTTATGGAACCCGCAATAGCTCTTAACATTTCGATCGCTGCTACTCTGGTCGCTCTGACTGGATATTGTGTCTACACTGCGTTTGGCCCACCGTCGAAGGTGCTAGACGACCCGTTTGAAGATCACGAAGACTAGAGCTTTGAGGAAACCGAAACTTTGAAACTGGTGATCGTCCAGGGCTTGATCTTTACTGATCCTCCCTGGATTTTTGCTATAGGGCGTTCCAGCAGGTCGATTTCCTCAACTAGCTCCAAGCCCAAGTCGCTCTGTAGGGTCAGTTCTGCTTCTTCTCCGTGGCACTCGTAGCAGCGCAGCACCCACTGATTCGGGTCGTCCTCCGACTGTTTGAAGGCAGTCAGGATTAAATTTTCTGCTCCTAAGTCAAGAAAACTACCAACGGGCGGCAAAGTTCCAGCTTTAGTAGGCTCCTCGATCGTGCAGCTATTACAATCAAGTGGGTGACTCAATTCATACGCATATCTAGCAGTGTGAGCGCTCTTCCAGTCTCCACCGTGGGGGTAGATTGCATAGGTGAAAGTATGGGAGCGGTAATCGCGATCGGCTTTCGGATCGGGAAACTCTGAGCCTCTCAGTAAACTGAGTCGTAGCTGATTGGGTTGAGTATCGTAGCCATGTTTGCAGTCACTCAACAAGCTGACTCCATAGTTTCCGTCGCTCAAGGTCGCCCAGCCTAACGCAGAGACTTCCCACTTTGCCCGATCTTGATCGGTTTGCGGCCGGGTTGATCGTTCGATCGTTCCACAGGGTATTTCGTAGGTAACTGCCTCAGCTTCTAGATTGAGTGGGAAAGCTGCCTTGACTAATACATGAAGCTCTTGCCATTTGGCATGGGAATCAATCTTGAGGATGGGAGAGTTTCTGGACAACGAATAAGTTTGGCTAAACCTAGATTGTGCAAAAGTCCTCTCAATATAAATACTGGCCTCAAATGAGTGAGTGCTGCACCTAACATGAGCAAGCGTTGCAGCAGGAAGGGGATATTGTGCATAGCTAGGATCAATATTCCAGGCATCCCAGTATTGCCCACTATCCTGAAATGCCTGGAATTGGTTTCCGGGGGCGCTGAGTACTTCGCGCTGATTCACCTTATCAAAGATGCTAGACAGATTCCCAGTTTCTGAATCCACTACTACTGTCAAGAACTCATTTTCTAAAATGAATTCATTTGCTGAGCAGCGACCGTCAGATGAGGAATCGACCAAAGGATCAACATCGTGAAAACACGTCCAGTAACAACGGTAGCCAACTGGAGGAATATCCTCAGCTAGAAACGATATTGTATAGGAACAAAATTCAGATGTTCTAATTAAATCCGCGCGGCTTTCCTGAAACTCAATTTCCTGACCTTCCAAGCTGTAGACTTTGCATCGCTCAAGACCCTCTTCAGCAAGAGAAAGATCATAGTAAAAAGAGGCGACCCCTGATCTTTTCCAATTCAAAGAATTAGAAACCATGAGTAGTTTTGCATCAGGATAAGGAGGTGCTGGTAAAGAAGGTATGTTAGCAATCTCATTAAATCCAGGTGAGAGAGTCTCACAGATATATTCGGTCTTAAATCGATCTAAATCTGTACTGATGTAAACCTGTCGAATGGAAGTGCCTGGAAGAATATCGTGGAACTGATTGAACAAAACCATTTTCCAGGCTTTCTCTAACTCGGGCTTTGGATAAGAAACTCCGGTACAAATCGTCTCCATTGATGCCCAAAGTTCTGTTTTGTACAACATTGCTTCAGCATCACGGTTAATCTTCTTCTGATCCCCGTGCGTGGTGTAGCAACCGCGATGAAATTCGAGGTAGAGTTCCGAGTTCCAAACGGGGAGATCTGCGGCGAAATCGGATTCGAGTTGCTGGAGATAATTTAGGGCTGTGGTGAATTCGATACGGGGGAAGAAAGGCGATCGTGCCCACCGTCTTGCCACCTCCAACATATCCCGCGTCGGGCCACCGCCATGATCACCCACTCCGGGTAGCCAAAGCGAAATCGGAATCCCAGTTTTCGTCTCCCAATCGCAGGCGTAAGTTGCCATTTTGATTGGATCAATTCCTTCTCCGATCGGCGCAGACATCAAACTCAAAACTCGGCTGCCATCCGGTGCTTGCCACCAGAAAAGCTCGTGGGGAAACTGAGTTGTATCATTCCAGCGCAGCTTTTGGGTGACGAAATATCTCATGCCGCCCAACTTCAAAAATTGCGGCAACTGCCAGTTAAACCCAAAGGTATCCGGCAACCAAGCGATCGGGCTAATCTGCCCAAACTTCTCCTGAAAATAGCGCTGACCATAGAGAATATGCCGGGCGATCGATTCTCCACTGATCAGATTTAACTCTGGCTCCACCCACATTCCGCCCAACGCTTCCCACTTTCCAGCTTGAATCTGTTGCCAGATCCGTTCAAACAACTCAGGTCGGTTCTGCTCTATCCATTCATACAGGGCTGGCGTAGTGTGGCAAAAGATCAATTCAGGAAAATCTTCCTGGAGCTTCAGCACCGATTCAAAAGTGCGCTCGGCAGCTTTCCAGGTTTCCTCTACCGTCCAGAGCCAGGCCATATCCAAATGGGCATGACCAACCATTTTGATCTGACGTTGCTCGATCAATTCAGAGAAGGGTAAAAGTCGATCGCGTACCTCAGCTAAACTGCGATCGAACAACCCGCGATCGGGCAAAGCCGACCAATCAATCTGGGTGATCGCTGCTTCTAAAACACCCAGTTTTTCTGGATCGAAAGCTTGCAGAAAAAGCTGCAAAACTTCCAGTTCATCCGCTACAAAGCTCGGTTCTGCAAGCCCAGTCAGTGACTCATACAGGCAGACAGACTGCATCAACGCACCATTGTCATGACCCGGACTAACCAGGCGGAGGGCGATCGTAATTTCTTCCCCAGAAACAACTGCATCACTTAACAGTAAGCGCGTGCGGCAATCAAACAAATCGCCTTCCTGCACCAGTACTCCATTCACAAAAACCTGCGCTGCCTCAGCCCACCACGTGAGAGAAATTCGCAGACTCAATCCTTGCAATGGATAACTCTGTAACGCTGTAGGAACGGTGATCACTTGCCTCAACCAGCGCACATTTTGCCCCTTCTCCCAGGCGATGTGCTGCTTGTCGTTAGGGTGGGCGATCGCCCACCCTTCCCAATTCTCTGGCTGCGCGACCTGAGCGATCGTCAAATCTCGATCGCAGCAGCGCCACTCCGATTGAACACTAACTTGGGAAAGTTGCCGCAGAGCCGCGATCGCCGAAGAAATGGAATGAGACACAAACGTACCCATCATCAACTAGACAGACTGGATTAGGTTATGAGCTGTTCGACAGAGAGCAAAAGTCTGTGAAAAGAGTGGTCGATCGCTGAACATTGCCCATGCTTCCTGAGCAGTTAGCACATTCTCAGTGGCTAAATAACAGGCAATGGTCGATCTACACTCTTGATTGTGCCCATAGCTAACATCACTTGAAGGTCACACTTAACACGAATCGCCGAGACTAACCCCTCTTTGTAGCCGCCACCGTAGCAAGTTGAATCATTTCACCCAGTCTCAGAAGTTGTAATTACTTTAAAGAGTCCGAGGCAGGCGCAGCCGCGAGCTTCCATCCAGGTTTTATGACTTGCCGGGCCCGCCCGATCGCCAGTGAATCTCCCGGCACATCTTCTGTGATGGTAGAGCCAGCCGCGATCGTTGCGCCTTCGCCAATTGTCAGGGGAGCCACCAGCACACTGTTGGAGCCAGTTTTGACCCGATGAGCGATTTGAGTTCGGTGCTTGTTCACGCCATCGTAGTTGGCGGTGATGGTTCCTGCACCGATGTTGACCTGGTTGCCGGCTGTGGTGTCGCCCAGATAGGAGAGGTGCGCCACATTTGTGCGATCGCCCAGTTGGGTGTTCTTCAGTTCCACAAAGTTTCCAATCCGGCAACCAGCGCCCGTTTCCACATGGCTTCGCAGGTGAGCATAAGGGCCAATGCGGGTTCCCTCCGCTACCCGACTATCGCTAACCACCGAAAACAGCACCGTCACGTTAGGGCCGTTCTGACTGTTTTCAATTAGGCTACCGGGGCCAATGCGACTGCTAGGGCCGATCGTCGTGTTGCCCCGTAGATGGGTTTGGGGTTCGATCACCACATCGGGTGCGAGTTGCACCGTGTGATCAATCGTCACGCTGTCCGGATCGATCAGCGTCACGCCTTTCGCCATCCACTCGTCCTTGATCCGAGTTTGCAAAATCCTGTAGGCGCTGGACAGTTGCTTGCGATCGTTGATGCCCAGAATTTCCTGATAGTCCTCCACATCCACGACAATCGCGGACTCCAGGTAGTTGACCGCATCAGTGAGGTAATACTCTTTCTGGTTGTTCTCCGCCTTCAGGTTCGGCAGTACCCGTGCCAAGTCGGGCCACCGAAAGCAGTAAATTCCTGCATTGATGCGGTGGTTTTGGCGCTGGGCATCGGTGCAGTCCCGGTCTTCCACAATTTGCTGCAACACATTCTGCCCATTGCAGAAGACGCGCCCGTAGCCTTTGGGATTGGGCAGTTGGGCTGTCAGGATTGTGGCGGGGCTACCGTGCTGGCGGTGCGTGTCCAGCAGCAGCTTCAGGGTTTGGGGTCGCAACAAAGGCACATCACCGTTCAGCACCAGGAGATCGCCCTGGAAGCCTTCCAGGTGCGGTAACAACTGCTGGGCGGCATGACCAGTTCCCAGTTGCTCGGCTTGTTCGACAAACTCGATCGCGGGCGTACCTGGCAAATTTTCTAGTGCTTGTCGAACCAGCTCACTGTAATAGCCAACGATCGCAAACCGCCGCACGGGTTCAAGATCCGCCGCACTGGACAGAACCCACTCCACCAGAGACTTGCCGCCCAGTCGATGCAGCACTTTGGGCAAGTCAGATTTCATCCGCGTCCCTTTGCCGGCTGCCAACACTGCTACCGCTACCATGGCGTGATACTACTGCGATCGAATTTGCCCTCGGAGTATACCGCAGCTTGAGCCAGTTTCTAGACAGTTTGAGGGATTGCCTCAGCGCCAAACGTGGGACGAGGGTGGGCTGGTTCCAGAGAGTGAATGAATTCCTTAAACTTCGCCACTAGCTCAGGATTCCGCCAGCCTTTGGTGGTTTCCTCATCAATAATGGTCAGGGCTTCAACGGTTGAAAAAGCTCGCTTGTAGGGGCGTTCGCTGGTCAAGGCATCATAGATGTCAATGATTTGAAACACCTGGGCCAGATAGGGAATTTCCTCACCAACTAAGCCATCGGGATAGCCAGAGCCGTTCCAGCGTTCGTGGTGGTGGCGAATGATTGGCACAACGCCGCGCATCGTGCGGAGGGGGGCGCAAATCTTTTCACCAATCAGCACATGGGTTTCCATGAGCTGGCGCTCTTCAGGATCAAACCGACCGGGCTTGAGCAGGATGGCATCGGGAATTCCCACCTTGCCAATGTCGTGCAGATAGCCCCCCCACATCAGATCCCGAATCGCTACACGGGGTAATCCCAAAAATTCGCCAAAGACTCTGCCCTGCTCCACTAGGCGTTCGCAGTGGTCGCCCGTGTTGGGATCGCGACTTTCCACGGTGCGGGCGATCGAAAACAACACCTGCTCGGCGTGATCCAGATCTTCGTTCAGGCGCTTCTGCCGCACCAGCGACTTCACTCGTGCCGAAAGCTCAAGCTGGTCGAAGGGCTTGGATAGAAAATCATCGCCGCCTGCCTCAATGCCTCTCAAACGGGCCCGCCGATCGTCAAACGCGGTCACAAACACGATCGGAATCAGCCGTGTGTGTTCGTCCTGCTTCAGCCGTCGGCAGACCTCAAAGCCATCCATCCCCGGCATCATCACATCCAGCAGCACTAGGTCAGGATTGCTGGTGAGTACTGCATCCAACGCAGCAGGGCCACTGCTGGCCTCCTCGACCTCATATCCTTCCATTGCTAGGAGGGCTACCGCTGTCATTCGGCTGGAGGGATGATCATCCACAACGAGAATCTTAGGACGATCGGAATCAAAGTTGCTCACTACTAGAACCCTTTGGATGATGGGACAGAATGGGGAGAAAATCTAAAACAACGACAACCAAAGGGCAGAACGTAGGCTCTCGTTCGCTCCTTTGCAGTATGGAAAGTTCAAACGGTAGAAAGTTCAGGTTTTATACGGAAATTGGAAATCTTTGCTGACATTTTAGCTAGAGTACCCTCGGTTAGGGAGGAGAGAACGCCACGAGTGGTGTAAAAATTGAAGGGCGATTGGATTCTAGAGCGTGTTGCTGATCTGCCGAGCCAGCGCAATGATGAGCCACGAACCCGTTTTTGAACTCAAGCAGGTAACGCACCGATTTGGCCAATTGCAAGCGCTGACTGAGGTTTCGGTTCAGATTTTCCCCGGAGAGCGCGTGGCGCTGGTGGGGTCGAGTGGGGCAGGAAAAAGCACCCTGATTCGGCTGCTGAATGGGACATTGCTACCCACTCAGGGAGAAGTTTGGGCCCTAGGGCGAAACCTGAACCAGGTGCGGGCCGGACAACTGCGGCAGGTGCAGCGATCGATCGGCACTGTCTACCAGCGTTTTCACCTGGTTGATAGTTTGCGGGTGGTTCATAACGTCAATGCTGGTAACTTGGGGCGTTGGTCGATCGCTAAGGCCTTGCTGTCGCTGCTGTGGCCCCAAGAAATCGATCGCGTGACCCAGGCTCTTACCCAGGTTGGCATTCCCGAAAAACTCTACGCCCGCACGGATGAACTGTCCGGTGGGCAGCAGCAGCGAGTTGCTCTAGCCAGGGTGCTGGTGCAAGATCCGATCGCTTTGCTAGCTGACGAGCCGATCGCCAGTCTCGACCCAGAACTCAGCCGCGAAATTATGGATCTGCTGCGAGATCTAACTCTGGAGAGGCCCCGGACGCTGGTGGTGAGCCTGCATACCCTGGAGTTTGCCCGCAGCCACTGCGATCGCATCCTCGGCTTGCGTTTGGGAAGCCTGGTTTTCGACTCCCCCTCGGCACAGGTGACAACAAGAATGCTGCAAGATCTGTATCAGTTGGGGTGAGGGTGATTGCCCCATCCTGAAGGAACCACGGTAAAATAGTGAACTCCGCTAGTATTCCGTAGCGGCTGGAGCGGCGATCGCTCGGTAGTTCGTGATCAGTGATATCTGGGTTAACCCAGACGACCGCCGCTAGTACTTTTTAGACACATCGCGATTTCTGAGGGGTTTGCTCCTGTGACTCGAACCAATTTAGACTTCCTTGCCCACACCGACCCAGCGATCGCTGAATTAATCCAGCAGGAACTCCAACGCCAGCGCGATCACCTGGAACTGATCGCTAGCGAAAACTTCACCTCTGCGGCAGTGATGGCCGCTCAAGGCTCCGTCCTCACCAATAAGTACGCTGAGGGATTGCCCAGCAAGCGCTACTACGGCGGCTGTGAGTTTGTCGATCGTGTGGAGCAAGTGGCAATCGATAGGGCTAAGCAGTTGTTTGGAGCAGCCCATGCCAACGTGCAACCCCACTCTGGCGCTCAGGCAAACTTTGCGGTGTTCCTGTCCCTGCTGCAACCTGGCGACACGATCATGGGTATGGACTTGTCCCACGGGGGACACTTGACCCACGGCTCTCCGGTCAATGTTTCCGGCAAGTGGTTTCAGGTGCAGCACTACGGAGTGAGTCAGGAAACTGAGCAACTGGACTACGATCACATCCGCGAACTGGCCTTGCAGCACCGCCCCAAGCTGCTGATCTGCGGCTACTCTGCTTATCCCCGTGTGATCCAGTTCGACAAGTTCCGGGCGATCGCTGATGAAGTTGGAGCCTACCTGCTGGCGGACATTGCTCACATCGCCGGCCTGGTGGTCACGGGTCATCACCCCAGCCCGATCGACCATTGCGATGTTGTCACCACGACTACCCACAAGACTTTGCGCGGCCCCAGAGGTGGACTGATCCTGACCCGCGATGCAGAATTGGGCAAAAAGCTGGATAAAGCGGTATTCCCTGGTTCGCAGGGCGGGCCGCTGGAACACGTCATCGCTGGGAAAGCCGTGGCCTTTGGCGAAGCGCTAAAGCCAGAGTTCAAAACCTATTCGGGACAGGTGATCGAGAACGCCCGCGCTCTGGCGGCTCAATTACAGCAGCGTGGCTTCAAGCTGGTTTCTGGCGGCACGGATAATCACCTAATGCTGGTGGATCTGCAATCGATCGGCATGACG
>DATNQR010000387.1:0-2980 GCA_036703905.1 Thermosynechococcaceae cyanobacterium | reverse complement strand
ATCGCGACCACCAGAACCTGCGCCTCTATGAAGAGCGGCTTATTGCAAACAAGCGCCGTGCGAAGACTGGTGAAGTGACTGTGGGCAAGCGAGTTGAAACCGAAACCGCCCGTGTGTCTGTCCCTTACGACAAAGAGCGGGTCGTGATTGAGCGAGTTTCCGTTGGGGATACTTCTACGCCTGTTGCCGCAGGAGAAGCTAATTTCCAAGGCGGCGAAGTTGCTCGGATTGAAGTGTACGAGGAAACTCCTGACATTCGTAAGGAAGCCTTTGTGCGCGAGGAAGTTCAGGTGAAGAAAGTGGTCGATCACGACACTGCCAACGCCGAGGAGCAAATCCGCCGTGAACAACTGGACATCAAAACCGACGGTCATCCTGTCGTGGACAATCCCAGCAGCGTTGAAGGTCGCTCTCTGTAGTTTGAACGCTTGGTAGCTTAAACGTTTAGTAGCTTGAACGCTTGTTCGATCGGCGTTCAAGCTGGAAACCTTGATGCCTTCACTAGCAAGCTTGAAGGTCTGCTAGTGAAGAGAAGCGTTTCAATTGATTAGGTGATCAATTCGGTATAGAGACGTTCTGCTAAGTAGAACGTCTCTATACTTCTAACTACTAATACTGCTAATACTTCGTGACTTGAATATGAATAACTCTCCCTCAGTGCAAGAACCTGAGTTTTCCCCAGAAAAACTAATAGACAAATCTCTCGATCGCTCTGTAGATTCCGAAGTGACGATCCGCTCTGAAACTACAGCGTCTGAGGTTCAAGACTCCACCTCGATCGCCCTGCTAGAGGAGCGGCTTCGAGTTAGCTATCAGCGTCGCAAAATTGGCGAAGTTGTCATTCATAAAAAAATTGAAACCCGAATTGTTGAGGTTCCAGTTCGCTACGAAAAGTTAATTATTCAGCAAATCAGCCCGGAGCCAAAGCAGCTTGCAGAAGTTGATCTAGCGGGAGATCTTGACCTGGATTCAGCTTCCCTGAATGCAAGCCTAGTAGAGTTGAAGGGTGGCGCGATCGTGCAGGGTGAGTTTACTTCTCCCCGCTTTGCTAGTCAGGTTCTCTACGAACTTGGAAAGACCTTGCCTCACCAATGCAAGCGAGTTAGCATCGAAATTGAGCTCGAAGATCCGTCTCTAACCAAAGCCTATCAGGAGCGGCTCAATCAATTGATTGCTGCACTGCAAAGGTAGAACTGCGCTATTCATTTGCCCGTTGATGCTGTTGTGATTAATGGTTCGGGTTTAGTTACTTGAATCGATAGCCCCTTGGCGCTTCGATCGATGCGTGCCCTTCAGGATCGCCCTTTTGTTCTAGGAAATCAGTAAGATCTGTAAGATAGGGACTGGCATTGGTGTCCAGAATGAAAGGCGCCTCTTAATCAAGTGCTTTTGCATAGGACACCAGCAAGCGGATAAACCTTTCCCTTACCTTGGTCTGAAGAAAACCTATGGCAAATGCGAAGGTCGATCGAATCCGGGAGCGGGAGCGGCAAACCGGACTGCTGTTAGTGATTCCAGCGATCGTTGTGTTGTTGCTGGTGTTTGCCTATCCGATCGCCCAGGCAGTTTGGTTGGGACTGTTCGCACAGAATTTAGGCACAGGGCTGAAGCCGGTGTTTGTAGGGTGGGAGAACTATGCCAGGATTCTAGGGGATGGGAACTTCTGGCAGACCTTTTGGACAACCACACGGTTTACTGTGATTACAGTGCTACTGGAGTTGGCTTTGGGGCTGGGAATTGCCCTAGTGCTAAACCGATCTTTTCGAGGTCGCGGTGCAGTGCGGACGATCGCGATTCTGCCTTGGGCTTTGCCAACTGCGCTAATTGCGACGGTATGGGCATGGATTTTTAATGATCAGTTCGGTATTGCCAACGATATTCTGGTGCGATTGGGGCTGGTTGCGCCCGATCGTCTGGTGAACTGGCTAGGCGATCCCTTCACAGCAAATCTGGCAGTAATCGTAGCAGATGTCTGGAAAACCACGCCTTTCATCAGCATTCTGCTCCTGGCCGGATTGCAGTCAATTTCAGGGGATTTATACGAAGCACATTCTCTGGATGGCGGAACTGCCTGGCAGGGATTCTACCGGATCACGCTGCCATTGCTGCTGCCGCAGATCATCATTGCCACGCTATTTCGGTTTGCTCAGGCCTTCGGTGTGTATGACCTGATTCAGGTGATGACGGGCGGCGGGCCAGGAGGAGCAACTCAGGTCGTGTCGCTCTACATTTACGCCAACGCCTTGCGATACCTTGACTTCGGCTACGCTTCTGCCCTGATTGTGGTGACGTTTCTGCTGCTGGTGGTTGCGGTCAGTCTAGGAACGCTGATTATTGCTCGATCGCGCCAAATTGGAGCCTGAAGTATGAGTACTCGGTCGCCTGATCGGGCCCCCTTCAATCTCACCGATGTTCTGTTCTGGTTAGCCGTAGTCGCTACTGCTCTTTTCTGCCTCGCGCCGATTCTGTGGGAAGTGTTGACCTCTTTCAAACTCACCGAGGACATCATTGCTATTCCCAATGTTTACTTTCCTACCCGTTTTACTCTGAGTCACTACGTCACTTTATTCCAGCGTCAGCCGTTTTTGCGCTACATCCTCAATAGTGGATTCGTGTCGATTACGTCTACGCTGGCGTGTCTAGCGATCGGCTCTCCCGCCGCTTATGCCCTAGCGCGATTGAACCCACGGGGAACCAAATTAATCATGGCAATCATTTTGCTGGTTACTTTGTTTCCCGGAATTTTGCTGCTGCAAGGTCTACTGGAAATTGTCCAAACGTTCCATCTCGCCAACAACTATCTAGCGCTAATTATTCCCTACACAGCAGTCAATTTACCTCTGACGATCTTAGTGATGCGGAGCTTTTTTCAGCAGTTGCCTAAGGATTTGGAAGATGCAGCCAAAATTGATGGCTACAGTACGCTGCAAATGCTGACCCAAATTGTCCTGCCGCTCACTTTACCGGCCTTAGTGACGAC
>DATNQR010000386.1:0-7024 GCA_036703905.1 Thermosynechococcaceae cyanobacterium | reverse complement strand
CAGGCAAAAGTCTTCACCTGCTGTGAAGGGATGAGCGTGGGCTGGCGTGACGGCAGATTCGGTAGCCATGCGCGTATGCCCAACTAAATGAGTGCCTTTGAGCGTTTTGAACTGATAGCGATCGCACACTTCTTTTGGTGTACCCGTATCTTTGTAGAGGTCGATCGTGCGGCCTGTAGAAAGGACGTGCAGATCGGGATACTGCCTCAGCCAGGGTTTGAGCATTCCAGGAGCAACACTCGTCGTCAGAATCCCGTGATTGCCCTGAACTGCAACCTCCAGATTCTCGCCAAACTGTGACTTCAAGCTATGCAATAAGCCTGCCCAATCAAAATTGCTGTGGGAGTACAGGCTGTACTTGCGACGATCGTCAGCAAGCGTTTCAGTAAAGATGGCAAGTCCGGCAGAATCGGAGCCACGATCGCTCATGCCAATCAGCATTGGAACCATCAGTTCGCCCAAAGATTCTCTCAGTTCCGGCTTCTTAATCAACAGTCCAACAATTCCACACATGATTTGATCGCTCAAGTATTTCAGACGCTACTGCCCAGAGGAACACTGCCGCTTACGTTGTTAGGCTTACGCCATCAGAAAAACTCGAGATAGCGCTGCACTTCCCATTCAGAAACGTGGCGCATATATTCAACCCATTCCATCTGTTTGAGCGAGATAAATTCCTCCGAAAGCACACCCAATGCGCCCGTGATTACATCGTCCGCAGCGAGGGCATCGATCGCCTCTTTCAAACTTTGCGGCAGCGTGGAAATTCCCTTTTCTTGCAGTTCCACAGGCGAAAGATCGTAGAAGTTGAAATTGCTAGGTTCTCCCGGATCAAGCTCTTTCTCAATCCCATCCAACCCTGCTGCAATCACCACTGCCGCCGCCAAGTAGGGATTACAAGAGCCATCTGCTAGCCGCAACTCCAATCGTCCGCCAGGAACCCGCACTAGACTGGAGCGATTGTTGTCGCCGTAGCTGATGTAGGCAGGGGCCCAAGTTGCGCCACTGAGCGATCGACCCACCACCAGTCGCTTGTAGGAATTGACCGTTGGAGCGCAAACGGCCGTCAGTGCTGGAGCGTGGGCCAGCAATCCACCAAGAAAGTGATACGCCAGCTTCGAGAGTCCCAACTGTCGGACATCGGTAGAATCCTCAAAGATGTTGCGATCGTCCTGCCAAAGCGACATATGCATGTGCATTCCGCTTCCCGTCCGGTCGGCAAAAGGTTTGGGCATGAAGGAAGCAATCAAGCCCTGCTCCTTAGCGATTTCGGAAGCCGCCATTTTAAAGAAAACGTAGCGATCGGCAGACGTAAGACAGTCCGTGTAGGTGTAGTTAATCTCAAACTGACCGTTGGCATCTTCATGGTCAATTTGATAGACATCGAAATCTACTTTTTGCAGAGACTCTACTAGCTTTTCAATGAACGATCGACTGCGGGATAGTCCTTTGTAGTCGTAGCATGGCTTCTCCAACACGTCGGTTTCGTCTGCCGGAGAAATTCTTCCCTGCGGGTCTTTTTTCAATAGAACAAATTCTGGTTCCAGCCCAGTTTTGAACGTCCAGCCTTTCTGGTGGAGCCGATCGAGCTGCTGCATCAAAACGTAGCGAGAATCGTAGGGATAGGGTCGACCATCAACATGACCGACACAGACAATTCGAGCAAATCCAGGCAGCCAGGGAACCAGGGAAAGGGTGCTGGGATCACCGATCGCTATAAAGTCGTGGCTGTTGGGCTGCTGGGCCAATCCCCAAACCGCAAACCCCGCAAATCCCGCTCCCGGATCGAGAATATCAGTGTAGTGGGAAGCCGGAACTGCCTTTGTTTTCGCAGTTCCGTGGATGTCCACAAATTGCGCCAGAATAAACTTTACTTGATGAGATTCAAGAAATTGCTTCGCTTCTACGGGGGTCATACAAAACGCGCCTCACACTTCACTGATCGAGTTCTTCATGAACGGCTGCGACTCCAAATCTGCCAGCTTAACGGTTCTACCTCCCAGTTCTTGGGCTATCTCCAGGAGTGTCTCCCAGAAATATACCCCGAATGTGCTGTCACACCAGAGGCGGTAAAACGGTAGCTCGTCACGCTCACCCGGAATTACCGTCACCGCCACACCCATCATGGAAGTGAGGACGACGGGACGTTCTGCCAAGGAGAGGGCACGAAAGTTGACGCTACAGGTTTGCAGCAAAAGCTCATGAACTCGTTCACCGTAAAGCGCGATCGCTAAGTCCTGTCGCAGTACTGGATACACTTTTGCAGGAAAATCTTGAGCAGCAGCCAGGCGTGGAGCAATGCGGCTTTCCAAACTGTCTTCAACCAGAAATTCACTCAGTCCCAACCGGGCCACCAGTCCGCCCCCCACTAGAGAAGCCCAACAGTTAGGCGAAAGAGACTCTAGGTCAGCACGATCAACCCGCTCAATGCCCTGCTGCTGCAACCACACCGCCGCTCCCGCCCCCTTTACACCAGCGTGGGTCAGAAACGACAGATCGATCACGCTGAGCGGACTCACAAAATTTGACACAGCTTACCGAGGGAGACTGGCAGCACCGAGGCAATCTCTGAAGACAAGCCTCATCTCAGGCGAGGAGAGACTGCTCGGACTTTCCCATTAAACTAGCATTACTGAACCAGCACAGAATGTACCAATGCTTCTGCGATGCATTCATACTCTCGATCGCTGATTACTGTCTCTTCTCGCCAATCTTCCACCAGTTCCAGGAGCGATCGCACTGCAATATCGCGCTGAATGAACTCTGCGACGGCTTCCCAGGCTGCATCAGGCGTTAAGAAGTAGCCCACTTCGAGGAGACACCCAGAAGGATGCCACCAAATGCCGACCCAGCCCTCATTTTCCTGGGATAGTTCGATCGGTTGTCCAAGATGGTTCATCATGACTTTCTTCAATCAAAGTGAGCGGTGCAGGTTCAGGTCAGCTAGCGCAGTGCCGTTACCCTATGCCAGATAGATTAAGGGCTTGAAGCCCAGACCGCTTCTACTGAAAGAAAAGGAGATGTTGCTGAGATTCTCACCCTTTAGAAGTAAGCTGAGGCCGCAGGCGCCAGACCACGACTTGGCTCCGGGTTTTGGTGCAGCAGTGATCACGGGCGTTGCTGAATGACGCTATGAACGACGATCGAGATTCCAGACAGGGAGAGCCTTTGCAACAGGTTCATCGCCAAAATTCATATCAGGATTCAGCAACGCCCAGTGATCACGAACTACGTCGCTACAAGCCCTAGCCCTATCAGGTTAGGGCGGGGTGCAGGGGTTTAAACGCTTGGCTGAGGCAACGCCCCTAAACCCCCTTCAAACCCAATGTTTTAAGTTGTCTGTCTACACCTAACAATCCAGCTAGCCCTGATTTGCCCACGCATTTGCCCACTCTAGGGTTTTGTGTACCTGTTGTAGAGTGGCGGCTTCGCAGTAGAGGCGCAAGACGGGTTCTGTGCCGCTAAACCGAATCAGTAGCCAGCTTTGGTCGGCCAGGCGGAACTTGTAGCCATCGATCGCGTTGGTGTCAATTACAGGCTGACCAGCAATTTCGGTAAGGGGCTGGTTCTTTAGTTGCTCCAGCAGTTTGGCCCGCACATCCATGCTGGCCAAAGGCAAATCAATGCGATCGTAGCTAGAGAAAAAGTTGGTGCGCTCTTGCAGCTTGCGGTAGAGATCGCTGAGGTCGGAGCCAGAAGCCACGATCGCTTCCAGCACATACAGCGCCGACAGTAGGGCATCCCGTTCAGGAATGTGGTTGCCATAGCCAATGCCGCCGGACTCTTCCCCACCCAGGGCCACCTGCGCTTCCAGCATTCGATCGGCAATGTACTTGTAGCCCACCGGCGTTTCAAACACCGATCGCCCGTGCAGTGCCGCAACTTTGGGCATCAGATCCGAGCCGCTAATCGTCTTGACGAGTTCGCCTTCAAATCCGCGATTGGCGACTAGGTGATCGAGCAAGATTGGGATCAAGATCTGAGAACTCAGGAAGTTGCCCTGGTTGTCCACGGCAGCAATGCGATCGCTGTCCCCATCAAACACCAAGCCAACGACAATCCCTGGACGTTTCTCGTGACGATGGGCGTTGATCTGTCGGAACAGTTCTGACAGATAGCGCGGCAGAGGTTCCGGTGCGCCACCGCCGAACAAGGGATCGCGATCGCTGTTGACTTCCTGAACTGGAGCTTCTAGCAGTTGAGCTAACCCCGTAGCCGCTGCCCCATGCATCACATCGGCATAAACCGTCAATTTACCAGCCTCAATTGCCTGCCGAATTGCGCCAATGTCCACTTTTGTTTTCAGCGCCGCGCAGTAGCTTGTCCAGGCATTGAAACTGGCGATCGTCCCTGGCTTTGCTTCGACTGGGGTGGGCGCTTGCTTCAGCAGCGCTTCGATTTGCTGCGTAATTTCCGGTGGCACAGATCCGCCGAAGGCCCCTTTCACCTTGAAACCGGAATAAGCAGCGGGATTGTGGCTGGCGGTGATCACCAAAGCCCCCAAAGCGTTCTCCTGCTTAGCGGCCCAGCTAAATGCTGGCGTAGGCGCAAAGGACTCCGACAGCAGCACATCAAACCCCGCATCTCGCACGGCTTCGGCGGTGGCCTGGGCAAACTCCTCCGACAGGAACCGTCGATCGTAGCCCACAATTACTGTACGGCTGCCGTTGCCGCCGTAGGTTTGAGCTAACACCTGGGCCGCCAGAGGCGCAACCCGACGCAGGCGATCGAAGGTGAAATCTGCGGCAATGATTCCCCGCCAACCGTCTGTACCAAACTTGATTTCTGGGGTGACTGCGGGGGGAGCGGAGTGACTCATGAGCGAACTGCCTCACTTGCAATGCTTCAAGATCTTCCCTCCGAGTTTATTCGCAAAAGCTACCTTACGGTTGAATTATGAAAGTCTCAATAAGACTGTTGAGTAGAACTTACGCGCGTGAGGCTGCAAGCTTTGCCCTCCTGGCCCTCCTGAAAAAGGAAAAACCTCAAAAGTCCCCTTTCTAAGTTTGAAATCCCACTCAAACTTTAAGTCTCTACGAGCTGGGGAATCTCGCCCGCGTAAGTCCTCTTTTTAGGAGGGTTGAGGGATCGCTTCCGCATAAGTCATATTGAGTTTGCACAGTGAACCAAATAGCCGCCTACCTACGGAGGTGTAGCCGCGGCAACAAGGCTAAAGTGATAACCAATTTGACCAAAGCGTACTCCTTATTCAGCGATCGCAATACCTTCAGCTATCCAAATTGGGAGCATAGATGTGACCAGTAATTTGCAGCAGTATTTCAGAACCCGAGAAAATCCTTCCGCATTGATAGGAGCCTGCCTACTGGCTTTGCTTCTAGGAGTTACTTTAGTGGTGTGTGAAAGCACATTTGAAGTCAGGAGCGATCTGGAGCTTTACTACACCTATTCTTCACAGGTGGTGCAAGGAAAACTTCCCTATCGAGATTTTCCGGTAGAGTATCCGCCTCTGGCGCTGCTGCCCATGCTGGTACCTCAATGGCTCAATTTTGTCACTTTCCATAACCATCTTGGCTACGGCTTTTTCTTCAGTGTTCAGAACATTTTAATCGTTTGCGCGATCGGGCTACTCGTTCTCAAAGTTGCTGCTATTCAACAGTTGCCAAGAAAACCAATTCAAATTTTGATGGTCTACACTTTTCTAGTAGTGATTAGTGCGCCCCTCATTCTCTGGCGTTACGACGTTTTTTGTGCCCTGCTGACTATTTGGGCAGTATGGCTGGCATTGATTGATCGACCTTTATTTGCGGGCATCGCACTGGGATTCGGCATCGCCGCCAAGCTCTACCCACTCCTTTTGATCCCCGTATTTATTATTCATTGTCTAGCTCGGAAGCAGTACGCTGCTGCCATTCGATTGCTCTTGGGCAGCGCGATCGTGCTGTTGCTCCTGCTGCTTCTGCTGAGTCCGCTTGGGCTGGATAATCTTTTGAGCTTTTTGACCTATCACAAGCTACGAGGGCTGCAACTGGAAACTTTACCCTCTGGGCTACTGCTCCTGACCCATAAGCTGGGTTGGATTCCCGTAGATATTGTTACGAACTATGGAGCATTTCACCTTGAATCACCGCCTGTTCAACTGATTCTTCAGGGACTTCCTATCCTTGTCATAATCGGCTTAATCGGAGCGCTGGCAAGCTACCTCAGCCGTCTGAAGAACCGACTGAATGGGAATCGATCGTTGAGCAGCAGGCATCTCACGCTCTACATTCTGGCTACTCTACTCGTGCTGCTGCTCACAAACAAAGTTTTCTCACCTCAATATCTAATCTGGCTGCTTCCTTTCATTCCTCTGAGGCCCGTCAAACAAATTGCTTTATTTAGCTTGGTCAGCGTTTTGTCGCTTATAGTCTACCCAGTTCTATATGACTCTCTGCTTGATAAATCCCTCGTTCCTATCCTGCTGTTAAATCTTCGAAATAGCTTAGTCGTCGTATTAGCACTGTGGATGTTTAATAGGCCGATTTATCCTTCAGGTAAGGTTCTGAGCATGCGGGCTGATCGCTATAAATAGTCAATTCAAACTCATGCCGATAAACGACATATCTACTGAGTTAGGATACGCCCGATCGTCCGGTTCTCTGGTTTAAAAGTTGCCTGGGCGACTCGTTGAATATCAGCCGCAGTCACGGCAGCAACGCGATCGACTTCCTGAAACAAATTACGCCAGGTTCCGGTTTTGATTTCGTATTCCAGCAGCGCCTGAGCCATCCCCATGTTGGAATTGAGCGATTGCAGCAGTCCTGCTCGTGCCTGGGTTTTGACACGATCGAGTTCCTGAGTAGAGACGGGTTCAGTTATCAACCGCTCAATTTCTGTCCGCAATGCGCCCGTCACTTCTTCTACTGATCGACCGGGAGCGGTCAGGGCGTAAAACAGCATCAGGTTTGGAAATTTGTTGCCTGGAAAGCCATTGAAACCTTGAGCCGTCAGCGCCACCTGCTGCTGCTCTACCAGAGATCTATACAGGCGAGAAGTCCGACCGTCACTGAGAATGCTGGCAATT
>DATNQR010000385.1:0-3600 GCA_036703905.1 Thermosynechococcaceae cyanobacterium | reverse complement strand
CAGCGTCTTCGCACCTTGACTCATGTGCTGGACAAGTCCATTTCCATTCCGGGCACTCGCCATCGCATTGGCATTGACCCACTTTTGGGGCTGTTGCCGGGTGGGGGTGATGTGGCAGGTGCGGTGCTGTCGGCTTACATTGTGCTCTCGGCAGCACAGTTTGGGTTGCCAAAAGAGACGCTGGTGCGAATGTTGAGCAATCTGCTGCTGGATATGGTGCTGGGGGCACTGCCCTTTCTAGGGGATTTCTTTGACGCAACTTGGAAGGCCAACAGCCGCAACCTTGATCTGCTAGAGGCTCACGTCAAAAATCCCCGTCCGCAGAAAGCTGCCGATCGCACCTTTCTCGTTTTCCTAGTGATCGCTCTGGCTTTGATTGTGATTGGGACAGGCGCGATCGCAGTTTTCTTAGTCAGCTTCCTGTTCAATACAATTAGTCGTTAACTTCGGGTTTGCGATGGCCTTGAGCTTTGCGACGGCAGTAGGCTCTTTGCACTATGGGCTTCGCGACGGTACAGTGAAGCCGTACTTCTGGAAAGTAGCCTGGGCTAAAGCGCTGGTGAGAAACCGAATGAATTCTTTGCCCGCGATCGCCTGCTTGCTGTTCTTCAAAACTGCGATGGGATAGACGATCGGCTGGTGGTCTTTCTCGTTGGCGGTGGCCACGATTCGGACTTTCTTTGAAGTCTTGGCATCGGTAGCGTAGACAATTCCTGCGGTCGCATTGCCGCTCTCCACGCTGGCCAGCACTTGGCGCACACTGTTTGCTAGCACCAGCTTGGGCCGCACCTGTTCCCACACGCCCAAATTCTCCAGCACTTGCTGGGCGTACTGACCGGCGGGAACGCTGCGGGGTTCGCCGATCGCCACCCGCTCTATTGCAGGCTTAGACAGATCGCTAAAGCCATTCACCTCTGAGGACTCGCGGGGCACAATCAGCACCAGTTGATTCCCCACTAGATTGATTCGTGTGCCCTCCACCAGCAGCCCCTTCTTCTCTAGGGTATCCATCTGCTTTTGGGCGGCGGAGATGAATACATCTGCGGGTGCGCCATTCTCAATTTGCTGCTGGAGCGCCCCGGAAGCGCCGAGGTTGTAGGTGATAGCTCCAGGTTTAGTGGCTTGGTAGACGGGCTTGAGTTCCTCCAGCACATCTTTCAGGCTGGCGGCGGCTGAAACGAGGAGATTGTCTGGAGCGGATGTTGTAGGTGAGGCGGTGAGTGAAGCAGTGGGTGTTGGGACGATCCTTTGGCAACTCACCGTGAGCAGAAATCCAGCCAGAATGAAGATCAGCGATCGCCACGGATTCTGCTTTACTATTGCCATGGATCAGCCAGAGCGTTTCATATCTAACTACTACCCCAGCTAGGAAATTGCAAGGGCTAGCCCAACCGGAGTAATTACTTCACCCGTTGCGTCCTAGTAGCTGTGGTCGCCGGGGACGCGATCGCTCGCCAGTTCGTAGCCGATTTGCTCTAGGGATAGCTCGCGGATCGCTTGCCACAAGTGATGCAGTTCAGACCCACTCAACTCACTCGATCGGTAGCGTTGAATCGCTTGATCCAACTCTTGCAGACTGGTCGGGACAGGGATCGTAGAAACGAACTCAACCATAGTGTCCTCCGTTTGTGACCGTGTATACCAATAGTATTCCCAGACTTAAACGATCGGCAGCAAAATCTCGAATTCTGTCCCCACGTCGGCGGGTAAAGTAGCCCCTTGCAGTGCAGAAGGGCGACGAATTTCAAACTTGCCACCGTGCTTTGCCGTCACGATCTGATAGCTGACTGCAAGACTGGTCTCCTTCAATGCTCGGCGCTCTACGGTAAACGACTCCAGCAGTTGCTTCTGTATCTCTGGCGACAGCTTAGAGCCATTATCCGTAATGCAGATCGACACCCAGCGAGTTTCTTCAGAACTGTGGTGGAGCGATCGTACCTGGGTAGTGAGGACGATCGTCGGTACAAATGCCTCAGTGCTCGAAGCATTGCGCTTGCTAGGGTTGAAGCTGAAATCGAGGTGCTGGCTAACGGCCTGGTCGATCAAGCTATCCACTGAGTTGCTGAGGACGTTCATGAACACTTGGTTGAGTTGGCCGGCAAAGCACAGCACAGGCGGCAGATGACCATAGTTTCTGATGACCCGAATCTCGCTGCTGAGGCGACTTTTGAGCAGGAGCAAAATGCTATCTAGCAGTTCGTGCAGGTCAGCAGGCTTGGGATACACCTCGTCGATATGGCAGAAGTTTTGCAAACTGGTGGCCAGTTTGGACAAGCGCTCGGCTCCGGCTCGGATGCTGGCGATCGCCTTCGGCAAATCCTGCTGCAGATAGTCTGTTTCTAGAGCGGCGCTGAGGTGAACAATCTGCGGCGGGGGTTGGGGCAGGGCAAGACGGTAAGCATCTAGTAAGCTCAGCAAGCTTTCGCTGTAGGCGGTGACGTGGCTCAGGTTGCCCCAAATGAAGCTAACGGGGTCGAGAATTTCGTGGGCCACCCCGTCTACCAAGCGCCCCAGGTTGGCCATCTTGTCGCTCTGGATCATCTGGGCCTGGGTGCGCTCGTAGCGCACTTGGGTTTCGATGCCGCGAATCTGCCAGTAGGCGATCGTGAGCGCATGGACATCCAACACATCGTAATGAGTGCCTTGATGGACAATGATCGGTTCTCCCAGCAGTTCGGGCGATCGACGGAGCGCTTGCTGGGCCGCGGCCAGAATTGGCGTGTGGCTGGAAAGTTGGAGTACCTCGCAGCGCCCATAGCTGTACAGCACCCGCAATGGCTGGCTCAAGAACAACTCCAGACCCTGGGGCCGCAGCAGAAATTCCAGCAGGCGCTGCCGCGACATCATGCCCACGAACTGACCTTGCTTGGTCAGCACAGCCCCCGCAAGAATAGGGTGCTGCTCAAAAATCTGTGCCAAATCCGACCCCAGGCACTCTAGCTCGATCGCAAATTGGTAGCGCGGTAGTTCCTCAAGTACAGACTCTAAATGCAATGCTTGGGCGCTGCCTTCGATCCAGAGGGGCGGAATGGGTGCGTTGGTCATTCTGAGCAGGTCAAAAGGAAAAGGTCGAAATGCAGGAAGTTCGATCGTCAGAATAGCGGATTGTTTGAGCAGCAACGCAGGAATGCTCGAATCCGTGACTAATCCTTGAAGAGTAGCGGGAACTAACCTGAATCAACCGATGCAGATTTTGCTTGAAGTTACTCTTATAGGATCAGAGCGAGGAACGGTCGCTCTGATCCTATAAGAGGACGATCGTTCTTTTGGAGCGGGGGCGATCGTCCTTTTGATGGGATTTACTGCACGAGAAGAACTAGGGCAAGCTGGAGTGATTATCAGCCGAAGATTACGGCATTGTGGCATCCTATTGATATAGCGAGAAGTTGCTCAGTTAAACAGACTTACTAGAACTGCCGCCGCTTCAAATCGTACAGTTTGGATAAACTGGATAAAGTTGGGCGTTGCATAATTGAAAGATGATACTGAGTGAACAGAGCATGCAATGCCCCGACTGTGGATCAACCCGCATCCAGAAGAACGGACATCGAAAAGGGAAACAAAATCATATTTGTGCAGATTGTCGTCGGCAGTTTATCG
>DATNQR010000384.1:0-6383 GCA_036703905.1 Thermosynechococcaceae cyanobacterium | reverse complement strand
TCCCAACCATGTGGTGCAGGTAACGGATGAGGCTAATTTGAACTTCACTTTGCGCTCCACGGGTCCGCCAGCCTTGCTGATTCGCAGTGCTTCTGGTCAGAGTTTCTGCGTCCCTGCTGACAGTCTTTCCAACGGCACGGTAGTGATTCCGGGACTGTGGACAAAGGGAACTTATTCAGTGTTTGTGGGCGATCGGGCAAATGGGCAGCATCCTTACACGTTGTCGATTTCTCGCAAGTAATCTCCACATTTGTTTCGGGGTACAGCAAAAGGCAGAAGTGATTGGGTTAACCCTCCTCGCTTCCGCCCTTTTTTTGCTCTAAATCTGAGCCACAGCCATAGCCTCATTGGTTGAGACGAGATGTAGGGGCGAAACCTTACTTGGGGGCAATACTCCCACACTCCCTTATCACCCTTATCTTGATTTAAAGGTACCGAATTTAGTCCTCAATCACCTGGGCTGGAACTTCCACCGCATCAACCTCGATCGTTCCTGGAGGAGTGAGCCGATGAAATCGCCCGTTCTCTGCCAGCAATGGTTCACTACAGTTGGGGCAGCGAAACTCGGTTTTGTTCAGCCCCACAAAACCAGAGTGGCAAACCGGACAATCTGCCTGGATCACGTTGCGTCGCAGCCACCAGCGAAACCCAAAGTACGCAATCACAGGCGCAACTAGAATCATTCCTAGCAGAATGAAGAAAGATTTGACCAGCCAGCCTAGCCCGATCGCTCCCAGCAGCCAGATCACGGCAAAGGGCAGCAGAAAGCGGCTAATCTCTGCCAGCCCAACTTGAAAACCCTTGAAACTGTCCTGACTCACGGCAGTCTCCTGAACCAGTATGCTTAATCTCCTCTATCCTAATCAGAAATGACCCGCCTGCATCGATGGGAAATTTCTACAGGGTCAGACAGTAAGCAGCACCTTGCCAGAAATCGATCGCACCTCTAGGGAACAGCACGCTGAACATTACCGTTGATCCCGCAATACAGCAGCCTGTTGCTCCAGTTACAGCCGGCTAATCGCGGTTGACTAGAACACCGATCGTCCTCGCTTTGCTGATTTGAAAAAACCAGGTGAGGACGATCGGGAACTAGACCTCTGATGGCATTAGCTACCACTCGGACTTTCGCCCGTAAGCCTAATGGCGTAGATATGCAAATTGGCGTTCGGGACTGAGTTACGCCTTGACCATCAAATACTGACCATTGCCATTGCATTCTCCGTCACACGTTGCAAAATTCACTCCAAGCCAGATCAGGTAATAGCGCCAAATTCGACGAAATCGCGGGTAGTCCATGCCGTAATTGAGATGCTTGACAACATCCTGCGCGGCATCAAAATTTTCCAACCACGCGGCAAACGTCTTGTGATAGTTAATGCCATTGAGATACCAGCGCTGAATCGTTTTCAAATCTGTGTTGCAGCTAGGTACAGCGTCATAGTTCCAATAGCGACCGTGGGGAAAAATGTACTTGTGGGTGAAGGGACTCGAAATATTGTTGGGCGTTCTCACGGTGATGATGTGAATGAAGACTTTGCCTTCATCAGTGAGGAACGACGCAAGTTTCTTGAAGGCTGCCGTCAGATTACCAACGTGACAAAACACACCAACGGATAGAATCTTGTCGAATTTCTCCTCAAACTGGGCATCGTTCAGGTCGCCTTCATACAGAGTGAAGCGACCTGAACTGAGATAGCTTTCGGGATCTTGCATTTTTTGGCGCATATAGTCACATTGTTCGTGACTCAAGTTAATGCCAGTGAACCGAACATTGGGAAACTTGGACATCACATAGTTCGGAATGCAGCCCCAGCCACATCCAAAGTCCAAGATGCGATCGCCGTCTTGAATGTCTAGTTTTTCGATAAGATCATCGATCATGTGAATCTGGGATTGTTCCAGGTTCGTCGCGCCTTTCTCCCAAAGACCCATGCTGTATTTTGGGTAAATCACCTTCCAATCGCCGATCATCCGATTCAGCATCTCCTGGGGACGGTTGTATTGCACGTCCATCAGTTCTTTGGAGCCTTCCGCGAGATGATCGGTTTCTGTTAAGACCCAATCATAGGGAGCAAGCAGCGCGGGAAAATGCCTAAAGAATACGGGCATTGTGGCGTTGAAGAAACCTTTCAACACTGAATCTGGCACTTCCATTCCGTTAATGTAAGCTTCTGCAAACGCCATTTGCACCGCATTGACACCTTTAACGGATGCCCGGGTAAGGGCATAGGCGATCGAACTCTTTCGGTTGATATCACCCACGAGCGGAATGAATTTCTCGAAATCAGATGTTGTAGAAGTGACCGTCATTTGCTGGCCTCCAGAGATATGGAAGAACGTTTGCAATACTTAAGCGTTCAAATGGGCTTGAAGCAGGACGAGCAAACACTTGCGATCAAATAGATTCAGATGCCCTTACTTGTAACGTTGATCGCTCCAAGATGGGCCTCACTGCTACAAAACCTTAATAATTCATTGATTGCTATAAACACCATTTCAAAGCCTCCCTGATTAGACAGGACAACAGTGCAAAAAGCGGTGTCTATCCTTACCGAAGGTTGGTGCGGGCGACATATAAGAGATGGTGCAAGCGGTGCTTCTCCTAACTAGGGATTGGGTTGCCTACTGAAAGCATTATGTGTAATTGAGCTTAACCCTGGAGGACTTTCTAAGCATCCTTCAAGGATGGAAAAGCGATCGGATATGGATAGACATAGCCCCACGGCCGTGTGCTGGCGGAGAAGCTACAAAATTGCATCGATCGTGCCGAGCCGCACGAACTTAATCCACTGCTCCACCGCACCTCCTCCAGATGAGGCAATATCGTTGCAGAATGGAGGCATCTGTTCCAGAAGGTTTGCCATGGCTATGCCGTCTCACATCAAAGACTTACTCACTGACTTGATTGCCCGCTATCGATCGCAGGTGGACTATCTGGCGATTCGGATCGAGGCGGCCGAAGGAGCAGACATTTTTCTGCGGGGCAACAAGATCGAAACCCTGAGTGAGGGACTATCCCTCGGCGGTCAGGTGCGGGCGTGTCATCGCGGCGGCTGGGGCTTTGCCAGCTTCAACCAGTTGGAGACACTTTCGGCTCGGATCGAAGAAGCGATCGCTGCTGCCCGATTAGTAGGAGACGAAGAGACAATTCTAGCCCCGATCGTTCCAGTGCAGGACACGCGCACCTTACCCCTCACAGGTACAGATCCGCGCCAAGTTTCGCTGCTTCAAAAGAAAGCGCTGTGCCAGCACTATGGAGAAATTCTTCGCAGCGTTAGTCCTCAAATCGCTACGGTTTCGGTGCGCTACGGTGACAGCGCCCAACAGATTATCCTCGCCACTTCCGAAGGGACACTCCTGGAGCAGTCCTGGGTAGATGCAGAAATCCGATTTGCCGCCACCGCTCGTAATGGCGAAACCGTGCAGACCGGACGAGAAACCAACGGCTCCCGTAAAGCCTACGAAGATTTGTTGAATCTGGACGCGCAGGTGCGGAGTGCCGCTCAACGGGCAGTGGATTCCCTAGCACTGCCCACCGTCAAGGGCAACACCTACACCGTCGTCATCGATCCGATCCTTTCCGGTTTGTTTGTCCATGAATCCTTCGGTCATCTCTCTGAGGCAGACATGGCCTACGAAAATCCTGACCTGCTGGAAGTGATGAGCCTGGGACGGCAGTTTGGCCCTAGCGATCTGCAAATCTTTGATGGAGCCGCGCCGATCGGCCATCGCGGCAGCTATTTCTACGACGACGAAGGCACACCCGCCACCACAACGCAGTTGATCAAAGATGGCGTACTCGTGGGTCGGCTCCATTCCCGCGAAACCGCAGGCAAACTGGAGGAAGCTCCCACAGGCAACGCCCGTTGTCTCAGCTACCACTACCCGCCGATCGTCCGCATGACCAACACCTGGATCGAACGGGGCAAAACTCCCGCCGCAGACCTAATCAACGGCATCCAGGAAGGGGTCTACGCCAAGAACTGGCTGGGCGGCATGACCAATGGGGAAATGTTCACCTTCACCGCCGGGGAAGCCTGGATGATCCGCAATGGGCAACTGGCGGAACCCGTGCGGGATGTCACTCTGTCGGGCAATGCTTTCAAGACTATGGGAGACATTGAGGCGATCGGGGATGACTTTTTCTGGGATGAGTCGGGCGGCTGCGGCAAAGGTGGTCAAAGCGGCTTACCCGTAGGCTGCGGCGGCCCTAGCCTGCGAATCCGCAATGTGGTAGTAGGCGGCGAAGCAGTTGAATAGGCTACAGCTATAGAAAAGAGGAGAGGAATGGACGATCGCCTCTAGATTAGCTAGAGGCGATCGTCCGCGCACGGCTTGCTTGAACTAGAACCAGAAAGTCTGGACAGAATTGGACTGAGCCTGAAGCACCCGCTCCACAGCGCCCCGTTGATACATAACGGTGTTGTGCCGACCCACAGTACGAGGAGATACACCTGCATGATAGAGCAGCGATCGCGCCTGTTTGCCAGAGCAGCTCAACAGTTCCGCCACATCACGCAACGGCAACCACTGTTCGGCAAACCGCGCCAGCAGCACCTCGTCCTCTTCATTCTGGATCTCTCGCAGCAGCAACTCTGCCAGCAGCCAGCAGGCTAAGGTATCCGCTTCAGCCCGGTGCGATCGCCCCACGTTGAATTCGAAATGCCGCACCAGATCGGGCAAGCTGCGGGAAGGCAACTGCGGCAGCATCAGCCGCGCCAGGATCACGGTGCAAAATTGCTGGGTGGCAGGCCGGACGTAGGAAATGCCCTGGTGCTGAAACTCAGACTGGATGAAGCCGTAGTCGAAAGACAGGTTGTGGGCCGTTAGGATTCCCGTTTCCAGCAGGGGGAGGTATTGCGGCCAAACTTCGGCGGCAGGGGCGGCTGTGTTGACCATCGCCTGAGTGATGCCCGTGAAGCGAGTAATTGTGTCTGGAACCTGCACCCCTGGATTGATAAGATGGGTTTGCTGGTGCTTGATGCCATCGGTCAGGGTTGCGTGCAACACTGACACTTCGATCACCCGCCCAGAGATCGGCTTGTAGCCACTGGTTTCCACATCGACCACAGTGAGAGATTGGCGGCTGATTTGACGGTAGTGGGACAGCAGATCGGTAGACAGCATAAAGACGGCGAGTACGAGCGGAGAATGGGTTCAAGCAGATCGATCGAGTTTTTGCTTCAGGGAGCAATTCGCTGATTCTGATGGATTTCAGCGATCGTCGATCCCTTCTATCAGCGTAAGCGATTACCAATCTCAAACAGGTGAGCTATCTTCAAGAAAGTTAGCATTCCTCCTACTCTCCTCCTTCAATTCCATCTTATGACTTCAAATACGGTAGCTAAACCCAGGCTAAATTCTGCGTTCAAGCAATTGATGTCGGTGCATTGGTGGATGGCGGCACTCTATATAGTGCTGTTCGCTGGCGGCACGTTGATGTCGCAGTTGCCCAAAGAAGTTGGGTTTCGTGGGCAGCTTTATGATTTCCATAAGTCGATCGGAGTGCTGACGATGGCGCTGCTAACCTGGAGAATTTTGGTGCTGCTGCGGGTGTGGTGGCGCAAGTACACCCAGCGCTGGCCCAAGTTTACGCCCCAGTGGTTTCAGACGGTGGCACTGCACAGCAGTCTGTATTTGTTTATGTGGGTTGTGCCAGTGACAGGCTACTTTTTGTCCAATTCCTTCAGGGCGGGGAATGTGAAGTTTTTCGGGCTACTGCTCCCGGATGTGTTTCCGCAAAGCTCATCTGCTGCGGAACTTGGGCGAAGTCTACATTTCTGGCTGTCCTATACTTTCCTAGCGTTTGTAGTGCTGCACACGATCGCCCAGTGGAAAGTGGTGCGGGCCAACTGGCGACGGCTGACTAACTTCCTCAAGTCAAAGCGATCGGCTCTGCCGTCTTGATGGGCCATGTTTGGTGATTAATCCTAGAGATTGAGGTGCTTATCCGTCGTTGATCCAGGTTGCGAAACCGTATATGCTCGCAACTTGCAGTGCCCAAGCCCAAAACGTCCCCCAAATTTCCTTCGGTAGAAAGGGCTTCCGCAGAAGAGCTAACGTCAGCAGCAGCGTCATACCGCTCAACGTTACGCACAGGGCGGTGAAGGTAGACAGCGACGCGTACTGTACGCCAATCCTCATATCTGCACCCAGTTGTAGCTCCACAGCACTGCCAAAACCAGCAGGGCAGTCAGGCAGACGATCGGACAGGAGTTCTAGGCATTAGCGTTGGATGACGTTGAGGATGCAGCCAATGGGAGGCGTTTCAGTTCTACAGTCGCCAGCACAGCAAACTGCTGTAGAGCTGAAAGGCAGAATCCCAGTGAGTTTCGCTCTGGCGCATCAGGGGAATGTGGGATTTCAGCCGACCTAACGGC
>DATNQR010000383.1:0-17512 GCA_036703905.1 Thermosynechococcaceae cyanobacterium | reverse complement strand
CTCCCCAGGCAGTAGAGCTTTTGCAGCCGATCGCCCTCTTGCCTACGGATTTCCTGCACTCGCTGAAGTCTGTGGAGTTCTTCCCAAACCTGAGCGTGATGGCAGGTTATGGGCGCGATCGCCTGACAGATTGGACAGCTCACTATCCCACCGTCAAAGCCGTCACCTTTAGTGACCACTCCGAATTGGGCTACCTCGGCTTCGACAGCAGCAAGCGCCCCGCTTCAGACCAAGCTGTATTTGTGGTGCAGAGTTCTGCTGCCTTTGCCGATCGTTACCTGAACGCGATCGACCTACAACCTGCCGCCACCCAGCTGCTCCAAGCTGTTGCCCAGCAATTTCTCCCCTGGCTGACCACACCCGATTGGATGCAGGTGCATCGTTGGCGCTATGCCTTTGCGAAAACGCCGATCGCCGATCGCTACCTAGTGGCTCCGACCGCTGCGCCTCTGGTTTGTGCAGGGGACTGGTGTGGTGGCCGCAGGGTGGAGGATGGGTTCTTGTCGGGACTTGCCGCCGCCGAGTACGTTCTCAAGAACAGCTAAAACATAGCAAAACTCCCTAAACTGATCCAGTTCAGGGAGTTGATGGAGAGATTGAACAACCCTTAAAGGTCGGCTGCTGCGCCCTCGTTTTCCCGATTCTCGCCATCGCCCTCAGCATCACTCCGGCCACCGCCATCAAAGCGTCTTCTGCCAAAACGACCCGTGTTGGTTCTCTTGCGGAACTTGCGTGCGTAAGCCTGATTACGAAGCGCTTTCTCTTTTTTCTGGTTGCGGCGTTTAGCCATTGTTTACCTCTTGTAAGACCGTCAAATTAATCAAAGTTCAGAACACTTTTTGGGTAGCTAAGCCTAGCGCACCCGATGGCAGTTTTTCAGCCGCTTCTTTTTAGCCACTGACTTCCTAGCCACTGACTTTCTAGGCACTGAGGAAACTAGTTTAACATATCCTTACTTCCAGTTCTGCCAACCCATCAGCCCTAAAGCTCCACACTACCCGTGAACACGCGATCGGCGGGGCCAGTCATATACAGATGGTTGTCGTCTGCCCACTCGATTTGCAGCAATCCGCCCGGAAGCTCCACCGTGGCGCGGCGATCGCTCCGGCCCGTCAGAACAGCAGCAACCACCGTGGCACAAGCTCCTGTTCCGCAGGCGAGGGTAATCCCTGCGCCCCGCTCCCACACGCGCATTTTGAGGTAGTCCGATCGCACCACCTGAACAAACTCGGTGTTGATTCGTTTGGGGAAGCCCGCAAAGTGTTCAAACTGTGGCCCAACAGTCTCTAGAGGAAAGTTGACCACATCTTCGACAAAAGTAACGCAGTGGGGATTGCCCATGCTGATACAGGTGACATTCCAAGACTGGTCAGCTACTTCGATCGCCCGATCGACCACTTTTTGGCCCACTGCTGCCAGCGTTGTGGGAATTTTCTCTGCCTCTAGGCGAGGTTCGCCCATATCCACCGTCACCAGTCCGTCTGCCTCCAGCTTGGTCACCATCCGGCCGCCCAAGGTGTGAATCTGGTAGGCGCGAGGCTCCGTGATGCTCTCTAGTTCCGCGAGGAAGCGTGCTAGACAGCGAATGCCATTGCCGCACATCTCCGGCTCCGAGCCGTCGTTGTTAAAGATCCGCATGGTGTAGTCTGCGCTCTCTCGTCCTGCCAGGGCAAAGATCACGCCGTCTGCACCAATGCCGAAGTGACGATCGCACAGCTTTACGGCCTGATCAGTAGTGATGAGCGGCTCTGGCGTGGCGCGATTGTCGATCAGAATGAAATCGTTACCGAGACCGTGATATTTGGTGAAGGCGATCGTCATTGCTGAGGAAGAGAAAGGTTCATAGGAATGCTTGATCATAAGATTTATCGGAGTGAAATACTGGCAGATTACCGAGGAATAAATTCAGTCGTGACCCTGCCGCCCGTGCTGCCCCCATCGACGACCGTCTGATCCTGAAGATTGCCACTGGCACGGGGGCCAGAAAGCGCAACAGGCGGACTGGCCTGCTGGAAGAAGACATTTCCCTCTGCCTGGAACTGCTGCGTTGTTAGATTGAACACCAGGTTTTCGCAGGTAAGGGCCCGATTCTGTTCTCCCACAGCCCGGACGTTGCCGTTCATTGTGATGACATTTGTTTTCATGTCCAGACTGCCCTGATTGCCCGTCAGCGCTGAGTTTTTCTGGCGATCGATCATGCTCACAGGCTTGTCAGAGACGATCGTCTGGTTCTGGTAGTTCCACACTAAGCTGTCACTGGACACTTCCACGGGCGGGCTGGCGCGCACCACTTGAGCGCTCTGCTGTAAGGTAGCCACTTTGGTTTTCAGATCTACGCTGCCCTTTTGAGCCACAGCGCGATCAAGGGGCACTTTGTCTTTAGAGCGATCGATCTGAAGCGGTTTATCCATAGCTAAGGCTTCTTTATCGATCTGCCAAGTGATGCGATCGGACTGAAACTTGGCTTCCTCTGGCTCCACCGAAACTGCTACCACCTGCCCCATCAGTTCCAGACGGCGATCGCGGGTGAAAAATTGCCCTTCCTTCGCCGTTACCTGCATTTTTTTCTCTTGAACAGCGCTGACGTTGTTGCGGACGATCAGCAAATCTTTCTCCGGTTGCCACACGACCTCATCGCCCTTCATCACCACGCCATCCCGCGTGTTCACCGCCACCACATCGCCCCGCAGAAAGATAGTTTTGCCGTCCTGCTGCACCTCGCCATTTTTAGCGGTCACGTCCATAATTGCCTTGCCGTCCTGAAATAGCTGGCCTTTGGGCGCATCGATTTTGGCGTTCTTCTTATCCTTACTGTAGACAGCAGTTTTTGCCTTCATCTGCCACCATAGCCGTCCCTGCTGGTCAAATTCCTCTAGCGTCACCGCGTTAAAGGTGAGGCTGTTATCGAATTCTTCCACTCGCTTGGAATCCTGGGCCAGCTTGTTCGCAGTCCGATCCTGCTGACATGACCCCGCTAGTAGATAGACCAGCAGCGCAGCACCGATCCCCAGGGGTCGAAGTTGGCGTACGATCGCAGCAAATTTCATCACCATCAGGGCTACCGGGACTTTCCACACGAAACAACATCAAGCAGATCGCAAAGGTAGCTTCAGCCAGACAAGTATTCACTACTCGCCCCAAAGCTTACCCCAAATTCTAGACGATAGAAACTCGCTAAAAGTTCAAGAACGCAGCTTTAAGGAAGGCAGGATTATTGACCCAACCAGATTTCCGGCATCTCCGAAGGGTTGGAAATCTTGCCTTTAGGCGTGGAGCAGCTAATTCTGCCTGCCCACCTAGCTCGACTGGGAGTCTTCTGCCAGAATGACGCTGGAAAGCGGACGATAGGTGTAGCTGCGGGGCGTTTTCTGGATGTCCTCTTTGATGGTGTCTAGGTCGATGTAGCGATCGGCAACATTGATCAGGCTATCGCTGGTCATCGATCGCAAACTCACCACTTCCACCCGCACCCCACGATAGCTAACGGCATTCACCGCATAGGCCAGGTCGCCATCGCCACTCACCAGCACCGCCGTATCGTAGGAGCCAACCAGCGACATCATGTCCACTGCAATTTCCACATCCAGATTGGCCTTCTTGGAGCCATCAGGCAGCTGCACCAGATCCTTTGAAATCACCCGATAGCCGTTGCGGCGCATCCACAGCAAAAACCCCTGCTGCTTCTCGTTGGTGCGATCGACCCCGGTGTAGAAGAACGATCGCAGCAGCCTTGAGCCTGCGGTCAAGCGGCAAAGCAGCTTGGTGTAGTCGATCTCGATGCCCAGTTGCAGGGCGGCATAGAACAAATTAGACCCATCAATGAAGATGGCTACTCGACCGCGATTTTCCAGCACCTGTTCTGGTGTAAAAACCGCTTCACTTTCCAAGTTGTTATGGGCGTTGTTTAACATGGGGTCTCACTGAGATTTATGAAAGAAATTTGAAAGGAAGAGCTGTTAAAAGTGGACTAGGGAGCGACGGCTTCCGCAAGCTCCAGACGTTGAAAAACGGGTTTCGGCTCACCCATTGGCTGATTAGGAGTGAGCGTTCCCCAAACGGAGTGCAGAGCAAATGCCGCCGCAACATCTGTTAATGATTGGGTAAAGTCGATCGCGTAGCCCAGTTGCTGATAGATAGCGGTGCTGATCCCTGGCGTGATTGGAGACAACAGGTAAGCTGACAGTCTAACCGACTCCAGCACCGTATAAAGAATCTGTTCTACTCGCGCCTGCTGGCCCTGCTTATACAGTGTCCAAGGCGCTTGGTCGTCGATGTACTTGTTGCCCAGCCTCACTAGGCTCAGGATAGCTTCGCAGCCCTCCGCAAACGCCAGGGATCGGTAGGACTGAGAAACTCGATCGCCCAAGGACTGGCCAGCGATCGCTAAAGGATTATCCTGCCGCACCGCTTCCACCTCAACGGCGGGGATCGCTGGGCCGCAGTACTTCTGCACCATTTTCAGCGTCCGGTTGAGCAGATTTCCCAGGTCGTTGGCCAGGTCAGCATTCAAGATGTTGATGAATCGAGTCTCGTTAAAATCTCCATCCCGTCCAAACTCAATCTCTTTGAGAAAGTAGTACCGCACGGCATCTGACCCGTAGCGACTCACTAGAGCAAATGGGTCAAGCACATTGCCTGAAGATTTCCCCATTTTCTGTCCGTCCTTTGTCAGAAAGCCGTGCCCAAACACCCGTTCCGGCAAGGGCAACTCAGCTGCCATCAGCATCGCTACCCAGTAGATCGCATGGAAGCGCAAAATATCTTTGCCGATCAGATGCAAGTTGAAGGGATACCACTGGGCCAAAGCATTTTCCAGAGTGGGTGCGTCGGTAGGTTCGAGCAGAGCGGTGACGTAACCCAAAAGCGCATCAAACCAGACATAGAGCGTGTGGTCAGGGTTGCCCGGAACCGGAATACCGCAGTCTAAATTGACGCGGGAAATGGAGAAATCCTGTAGCCCCTGACTGACGAAGCTGAGAACCTCGTTGCGGCGGATTTCGGGCTGAATGAAATCGGGATGGTCGCTATAGAAAGCCTCTAAGCGATCCTGGTAGGCAGATAGCCGGAAAAAATAGTTTTGCTCGTCGCGCCACTCAACAGCTTGATTGGCGTGGATGGCGCAGTGGTGGTTTTCCAGTAAATCTCGCTCTTCTTTGAACTCTTCGCAAGAGACGCAGTACCAACCTTTTTGCTGGCCCAAGTAAATATCGCCTTTGTCCCAAACGCGCCCAAAGAACTCCTTGACGATCACCTCATGCCGGGGATCACTGGTGCGGATGAAGCGATCGTACTGAATGTTCAATTGCTGCCACAGTGCCTTGAAGTGGGGCACGATTTGATCGCAGTGGGCCTGCGGAGTCAGACCCAGCCCTTCTGCGGTGCGCTGAATCTTCTGGCCGTGTTCGTCTGTACCAGTAACCAGCAATACCGGAGTTCCCTGAAGCTGGTAGAACCGAGCGATCACATCTGCCGCGATCGTCGTGTAGGCGCTACCCACGTGAGGCAAGGCGTTGGCGTAGTAAAGCGGGGTGGTGATGGAAAAACGTTGATTGATAGAATCTTTCAAACTCATAGCTCGTATTAAAGGGAACCTCTGAAGGCAAACCGAACCACTGGCAGAGGCTCAATAACAAACGCAGCGATCGCACTTTTAGGTCAACCAAGTAGGTCAATCAAGCACAGACTTGATTTAACGGCATTCGGCAGGCAGGTTCTAATGTTTAAAGTTGAACATCGTTATGTTTGAACAAAACCACCAAATGCTTTAGTTAAAGACCAGGAACTTTAAATAGACTTAACATTACGTTCCTCTTATATTACAAAGGAACTTTGACAAACTGTAGCTTTTCAGCCACTTCTTCCAGAAGTTTAAAGAAACTCTGGGTGTCGATCGCGGAATAATCACGCCTCAAATGTCTCTGTTACCTAAGCCTAGGTCGCATCCTGATGTCTCTATACCTTGCGATATTTGCTAAGAAAACAGAAGAGTGTTAACACTCTAGACAAGACTCTCATTTCTGTCTTACCGTCCTCTGATCCTGTTGCCCTACCTACGTTTGATGCCATCAGATAGTCCTCTTCAGATCTCACGCCTGCTGCTGGCAGGGCTGGGAACCCAACTGCATACCTATTACGGCGATCGGGTTCCTCCCACTGGCGCTCTGCTGGTCGTCAGCAATCACCGCAGCTTTATGGATGCCCCTCTGCTGATGGCAGCCCTGAACCGCCCAATTCGGTTTGCTTGCCACCACTACATGAGCCAGGTTCCTATAATGCGGGAAATTGTGACTCAACTGGGCTGTTTCCCATTAGAGGCTTCTGAGCAACGCCAGCAGAGCTTTTTTCGTAAATCGATTCAGCTATTGCAGACCCAACAGGCGGTGGGTATTTTTCCTGAAGGTGCTCAACCAATGGTGAAGTACACGTCGCCCGAACGTATGGGCGAGTTTCAGCGTGGGTTTGCTCACCTTTCCCTGCGGGCCCCAGTACCCGATCTGGCAGTGCTGCCCGTGGCGATCGTCGCTACCCAGGAAGCCGTTAACTCGGCTGTGCCTCTGCGCCTCCTGAGCTTGTTTGACCCTTCCGAACCTCTTTTCACTCAGTCTGGTTGGCATCCGATGGTGGTCTATCAACGCGCCACAGTTGTAATTGGTCGCCCTTACTGGATCAGTGCAGACGATCGGGAGCGCTACCAAGGCAAATATGCTCGATCGCTCGTGGCCGACCTCACCCACAAATGCCACAGCGAAATTGAAACACTGCTCCATCGGGGCTGATATTTCCTAGGGTGCTGCTCAGTAGCCATTTACCCAGTAGCTATTCATCAAATGACTATTTATCAAGTGGATTCGTCCAAGCATTGAGCGCTGAATGTTAGCCGACCTTTCCACCTCCCTCATGTTATGCCAGAAATCAAAAGCCAAATTTGCTTTCTCTCTCCCCGTCGAGTTCAGCCTAACCTTCCCCTGTTTGTGTTTCTGCCGGGGATGGACGGAACGGGGCAACTGCTGCGGGCCCAGACCGAAGGGCTAGAGTCAGCGTTTGATGTGCGCTGCTTGGCCATCCCGCCGGATGATCTGAATAGCTGGGAACTGCTGACGGAAAAGGTGGTGGAGTTGATTCAGGCTGAATTGTCTCAGGCGGCAGAGCGACCTGTCTACCTGTGTGGAGAATCCTTTGGGGGCTGCTTGGCCATGAAACTGGTGCTGCACTCCCCAGAGTTGTTCGATCGCTTGATTTTGGTGAATCCAGCTTCGTCCTTTGGGGCCCGGCCGTGGATTGGCTGGGGATCGCAGGTGACGCGCTGGTTACCAGAGCCGTTATATCAAGCTTCGACTGTGGTGATGATGCCATTCCTGGCTCACCTCAATCGCATTTCAACCGCCGATCGCAAGGCGCTGTTCACCACAGTGCAGTCTGTTCCCCAGAAAACTTCCATCTGGCGGATGGCACTGCTGGGTCAGTTTTCAATTTCTTCTGTCCAACTGCGCCAGATCACTCAACCTACTTTGCTGGTGGCGGGAGCGACCGATCGCTTGCTGCCTTCCCAAGCGGAGGTGCGGCGCTTATCAACCAGTTTGCCCAACGCCAAAGTTGTTGTGCTGCCTCACAGCGGCCACGCTTGCCTGCTGGAGCGCGGCGTTAACCTCTATGAAGTGATGAAGCAGCAGGAATTTTTAGCAGAGCTAGAAGTTAAGAGCTAGAAGTTAAGAGCTAGAAGTTAAGAGCTGACCAAACTTTCAGGCTGCAAGTACGGCTGACGGGCGGTTGTCCTCACCCTGGGCTTGTCTGCAACTCCCAGCAGAACGGGATAGGGTGAAGGTGACTTAGCAAAATTTTTGATATGTAGGGGAGGCTGGCAATGGCTCGGCTCTGGGGCAACGTGGGCAAGGTGTTGGGTAGTTTGTTTCTGCTGGGCGGCGGTACGGTTTCGATCGGATTTTTGACGGGCATTTTCACTGGTCAGGCATCGGGCGGAATGCTAGTGCTGCTGTCGGTACTGCTGGTGATCTTCGGTTTGGCTCCCGCAGCGCTAGGAGGCATTTTGCTCTACTCCGGATCTTGGGCAACCCGGCGATCGATTCGGGAACGGTTCTACCAACTGCTGCGACTGAACCGAGGACGAGTAGCGCTGCTGGACTTTGCGGCAGCAACGCGGCTGGAACCCGCGATCGCCCGTCGCCATCTGGATGCTTGGGCGAAGGAGTGTTCTGCCTGCTTTGAAGTCAGCGATAGTGGAGATATTTACTACGTTTTCGCTAATCCTCCTGCATCGCTATCGGGTCGAAGTCTTGACCCCATGGCTCAAACTGTGCAGCCCTAGCTTCGCAGTCCGTAGTCTTGGGCCCTGTAGCTCGGCGATCGACACTTCTGAAGCATATCCCTCAGCATTGCTTAGGTCAGAAACTCCTGGCAGAACTGCTGCTCCTCACCAGCAAAAATAGAGCGTCTGGTACTACAATGCAGCAAGCATTTAGGAATCCGAGACCTCATTTAGGCAAACTACTATGGGTGAGAAAGAGCGCATACCTGTCGGGATTATTGGTGCGTCAGGCTATGGCGGAGTGCAGTTGGTGCGGCTGCTGATGGATCACCCCAAACTGGAGCTTGCTTACCTGGGGGGCGAAAGCAGTGCTGGGCAGGCTTTTTCTGAGCTTTATCCCCATTTAGGGCATCGCGTCACCCAGTCTGTGGAGCCGATCGATCTGAAGGAAATCACCGATCGCTGTGAGGTCGTCTTCCTATCGCTGCCCAATGGATTGGCCTACCGCATGACTCCAACTCTGCTGGAGCGAGGCTGCAAAGTGCTGGATCTATCGGCGGACTATCGATTCTCGGATTTGAAGACCTACACCACTTGGTATGGGGGCGATCGAGGGGATCGGGCGATCGCCGAAACCGCCGTCTACGGTCTACCAGAACTCTACCGCGATCAGATTTCCCGTGCCCAACTCGTCGGCTGTGCAGGCTGCTATCCCACAGCAAGTCTGTTGGGCATCTCGCCTCTGATGAAGCAAGGCTTGATTGTGCCGGAAACCGCCATTATTGATGCCAAATCTGGCACTTCCGGCGGCGGCCGACAAGCCAAAACTAGTATGCTGCTGGCGGAAGCCGACAACTCCCTTGGAGCTTACAACGTCGGTCGTCACCGCCACACCCCGGAGATAGAGCAGGTGTGTAGCGATTTGGCCGGTCACGAAGTCCTGATTCAGTTCACACCTCACCTGATTCCAATGGTGCGCGGCATTCTGGCTACGGTGTACGCCACTCTGCGCGATCCAGGCCTGGTGCGCGAAGATTTGCTCACAATCTACACCGCGTTCTACCGCAATGCGCCCTGGGTGAAGGTGCTGCCTAGTGGGGTGTATCCTCAAACCAAGTGGGCCGCAGGCACAAACCTCTGCTACATCGGGGTGGAAGTAGATTCCCGCACCGATCGCGTCATTGTTCTCTCAGCGATCGACAATTTAATCAAAGGTCAGGCGGGTCAGGCGATCCAGTGCCTCAACATCATGATGGGCTGGGACGAGACCCTGGGACTGCCGCAGTTGGCCTTCTACCCGTAGTCGATCGGACGTGGTTCTGCCGCGCTATGGCGTTAGTTGAGCTTACCGATATAAAAGCGGTAGAGGAGGCTGCCTTCCTCATCCAGTCCATGGAAGCCACAAATTTCTTAGCACGTTCCTCTTGACAAGCTTTTGAGTCCTCTCCAGCCGGTACTCTTCTTGACCGACACAAGTGAAAGTAGAAACTTCGCTGCCAGAACTAGACCACTTCCTTTTTCGCGGCCGGTACTCAATCGCTCCCTCAAAGCCGTAGACTGAAGGATGCAGTTTATGAGTGCCGTGCAGCCCTCCTGAGTCACCGTGCGAAAGATCATTATTGCTGGCAATTGGAAGATGTATAAAACCCAGGCAGAAGCCACTGAGTTTTTGCAGGGTTTTTTGTCCCGCCTGAGCGACACGCCCGACGATCGAGAGATTGTTCTGTGTGTCCCATTTACAGCGCTGATGGGGCTGTCCAAGAGTCTGCACGGTAGCCGTGTCCGGTTGGGCGCTCAGAACGTTCACTGGGAGAGTGCAGGGGCATTTACAGGCGAAATTGCTGCCCCAATGCTGATTGAAGCGGGAATTCGCTACGTCATCGTTGGGCACAGTGAGCGGCGGCAGTATTTTGGCGAAACCGACGAAACCGTGAATTTGCGCCTGAAAGCTACTCAAGCCGCCGGACTGACTCCGATCGTCTGTGTGGGCGAGTCGAAACAGCAGCGAGACGCGGGAGAAATCGAAGCGGTGATCTCGCAGCAGTTAAGCAAAGGCCTGGCGGGGGTTGACCCGACCAACTTGGTGGTGGCCTATGAGCCAATTTGGGCGATCGGCACGGGGGAAACCTGCGAATCAACGGAGGCTAACCGCGTCATCGGCTTCATTCGCAGCCAGATAAATAACCCGATGGTTTCGATCCAGTACGGCGGTTCGGTGAAGCCCGACAACATTGATGAGATCATGGCCCAGCCTGAAATTGATGGCGCTCTCGTCGGCGGAGCCAGTCTGCAACCTGAAAGCTTCGCCCGGATCGTCAACTTTCAGTAGCTCTGCTCATTCCATTCCAGGGCATGAGCTTAAGCTATGGTGATCAATACAAAGCATCGATCGAGCAACTATGACTGCCCTGCAACCCCACCGCAAATCCAAAGCTCTGAAACCCGCTAGTCGCCGCCCCGCAAAAGAACTGTGCAGCGAGTGTGGACTGTGCGACACCTACTATATTCACTACGTCAAAGAAGCCTGCGCGTTTCTGCACCAACAGATCGCCGAGTTAGAGGAGCAGATTCATGATCGCTCTCGCAATCTAGACAACCCAGACGAGTGGTATTTTGGCGTGAGCCAGAGCATGATGGCTGCTCGCAAAACTGAGCCGATCGCTGGGGCCCAGTGGACAGGCATTGTTAGCTCGATCGCCATTGAGATGCTGAATCGCGGCATTGTGGAAGGTGTGGTTTGCGTCCAGAACACCGAGGACGATCGATTTCAGCCCCAGCCCGTGATTGCCCGGACTCCTGAAGAAATTTTGGCGGCCCGAGTGAACAAGCCAACGCTTTCGCCCAATCTATCGGTGCTGGAGCAGGTGGAGCGATCGGGGCTGAAGCGCTTGCTCGTCATCGGTGTGGGCTGTCAAATTCAGGCCCTGCGGGCCGTCGAGAAACAGCTTGGTTTGGAGAAACTCTACGTCTTAGGAACGCCCTGTGTGGATAATGTCACCCGCGCCGGATTGCAGAAGTTCCTCGATACCACCAGTCGATCGCCCGATACGGTCGTGTATTACGAATTCATGCAGGATTTCCGAGTTCACTTCAAGCATGAAGACGGCTCCACCGAAACCGTGCCCTTTTTTGGCTTAAAGACCAACCAACTCAAAGATGTGTTTGCGCCCTCCTGCATGACCTGTTTCGACTACGTGAATTCTCTAGCGGATCTGGTGGTGGGTTATATGGGCGCGCCCTTCGGCTGGCAGTGGATTGTGGTGCGGAACGATCGCGGTCAGGAAATGCTGGATCTGGTGCAAGAGCAAATCGAAACCCAGCCTGTCACCTCCCAGGGCAATCGTCACAATGCGGTGCAGCAGAGCATTCCTGCCTACGATAAAGGTGTGACGCTGCCGATGTGGGCCGCGAAGCTTATGGGCGTAGTGATCGAGCGGGTTGGGCCGAAGGGTTTAGAATATGCACGATTTTCGATCGATTCCCACTTCACTCGCAACTACCTTTACGTGAAGCGCAATTATCCCGAAAAGCTAGAGGCTCACGTTCCTGAATACGCTAAGCGAATTGTGGAGCAATACGACCTACCGGAGTGACGTTGCTGAATAGCTCAATCAGTGACTACGAGCAGGAGAACCACCAAGCTTCAGCTATCGTAGAAACTAAGGGTTGTTTTCAGCGCCTTTTTCACCATTTCAGCATTTGACTCAGCACTGCTTGATCGCATCTCGATCGACATCCAGCCTTGATAATTGACTGCTGCCAGGGCTTGAGCAAAAACTGAGTGCTGAACTCCACCTGAGCTGATCGGCGCAAGCTGAGGTTCGCTGATGTGAAAGTGGCACAGTTTTTCTGAGCAACGAGCGATCGCGGGCGCTATTTCTTCTTCACTCAGAGTCATTCCTGCCGCATCCAAATGAAGTCCAAATCCTGGGCTGTTGACTTGATTCACTAGCGCTAAACCCTGCTGAGAATCAGTTACAAAGTCACAGCCATAAATTGCAGGATTTGGCTCAATGCAAAGCACAACACCAAGCTTGGCAGCAGTTTCGCCAACGCGACCGAAGAAATCTACAGCAATCGCTTCAGCCTGAGAGAGATTAAGCTGACCACGCGATCGATTTTTAGGAGATCCAAACACAAGCGATCGTACTCCTAGCTCACTCGCTAATCGAACGATCCCTAAAAGATAGCTGAGGGTTTCTTCTCGCTTCTCAGAACTCTCAAAAAGAGTTAAATCAGGTCTACCAAACAACAATGCCTGCATGGCCACAATGTCGATTCCTCGAAGCTGCCAAAACTTTTTGTAGGCTGAAATCTCCTCTGAAGAAGCACACAAAGGATTCTCGCAAATCTTAGTCGGCGCAATCTCGACGGCAGTTACGCCAGATCCTTGCAGAAGATCTGCGATTTGTGATTCTTCATGAATCTGCCAGGCGATATTAGAAATAGCAAGCTTCATAGTTATCCTTTAATTGCCCTTTAGTTGTCCTTTAGTTGTCCTCTAGACTGCGCTGCGGGTTACAAAGTCTTTAATCTCCGATAAAACCTGAGCTTTATTGTAGAGATACCCATTGATTGAGCTACCAAATAAACTACCGTATCGGGTTCTCATGTCGTAACGAGCGGGAACACTGAACTGATTGGAAAACTCAAATCCAAACGCCTCACCAGCAACTTCTGCGACACTCGTTGGCTCAGTTGCAAAGTTAACGCATTTCAATGAGTGATTTAAGCTAGTTTCAACGTCTCGCCAAAGGTGGTCAAGGTAATAAAACTGGAAAACACTGTCCCTGTGAATCTTATCTACTGAGTTCTGCTTCATAAAGTCGTAGATAATGTTCTTCTTTAGACCACTGCCAAACAGTCCGGGCAATCGCACAATCAAACAGTCAAAGTTTGCCTGCACAAATTTTTCTAGCTCAAAACGATGCTTTCCATAGGGCTGAAGCGAGGCAACATCGATCGCGCTGTCTTCATAAACTTCTGTTGGAACAGGATACACATCTACTGTAGAGATGAGAATGAATTGTCGACAGGAGACAAGCGTTAGAGCCTCAATCAAGCGGTTAATTGAAGCCCAATCTTGCTCAGGCTCACGATTGGCTAACCATTTGACAGCAGGTGCACCAGCACAAACAATGCGATCGAACTTTCTGTTCGCGATCGTCTCGATGTTTGTGGAGTTGTACAAGTCTTGAAACTGTGCTTGCTGTAGCAAGTTTCCGCCCACAAAGCCAGTGTATCCAATTAATGCTTGACTCATTAGCCTTGACCTAGCCTTGACCTATAAAACTTAGTCTTGCTCTACAGATAAATTACTACGGATTAAATCGATTGAAGCACGCATCAAGCAACGTTTTTAGTACTAATAAGTTACCTTTGATCGGACTGATCTTCGTCGGAACTGGCCCCTTACCGGGATACCTGCGAATGACAGGTAATTCTTCTACTCGATAGCCCAAGCGAGCCGATCGAATTGCTAAGTAGTAGTGTAATTCATAGGCAGAAAAGATTTTGCGAAAAGGAGCAACCTCTGGATCGCTCAGCAAGCGTCGACTGTAGGCTCTGAATCCATTCGTGGTATCTGTGTAGGGAAATCCTGCTGATAAGCTGATGAGCGGCGCATGGAGTAGCTTAATTCCCAGGAGGCGAGCGATCGGCGTGTTGATTGCCTTTCCGCCTTTAATGAATCGTGATCCCTGAATATGATCAAATCCTGACTCTAAAGCCTGGGCAAAGCTAGGAATTGCGGATGGGTCATCCTTGTTGTTGCCGTCAATGGTGATCACTCCTTCGTAACCCTGGCGTAATGCATAGGCAAAGCCCATCCGCAATTGGGCACTCAGGCGCCCAGCGTCTTGCTTCACCAGTAGCGATCGAACTCCCAGACTTGCCAGTTTTTCTGGCTCGGTTGAGCCATCTGTGCTGCCTCCATCTGCAATAATAACGTCAAATTTTTCTGATAGCTCCTGCATTCGGAGCAGTTGTTTTTCAATTTTCAAGCCTTCGTTGATGATCGGAATGCAGACACAGAAACGACTTTGTCTCGATCGTAATTCCTGGACTGCGTGGTTAGGAACTTCCCATTGCTCATCTTTCATTTAGCCTCCTATATTTCCCTCAATCTTGAGTAAAATAATTCTGAACTGCATCAAACCATTTCTCAATCTAGAAGTATATTCTCGGACTGATTAACGATATTCCTACGTTCTGGATTGGCAATCAAAACAGAGCTATTCTTCTCGTTAGCAATGTAATAGGACGGGAAACCCTTCAGGCGATCGAGCATAAACCCAACATATTCACACAAAACAGTTAGAACAGTAGAGATGCAGAAGAACATGATTGCATTCTGTAAAGATAGAGTGACCCAGCCCTCTGCTACTTTAGTCTTAAAGAAGTAAATCAAAAAGATATAGATAATGTAGACCAGGTTGAACACGCTTGCAGCAAGGCTAAGATAGCTGGCAAAGCGGAGAGGATGCACAGAATTGAGAATGATAATTTGTAAACCGAGGTTGATAGCCTCAAGGAATCGTCTGCTTCTACCACGGCCATACCGTTGGAGCGGTGTATATACAAAGGTTGCACTTTTGTACCCCACATAGGAGCCTAGCAGACGCAAATAACGGTACTTGTCTTCTACTTGAATCACCGCATTAAAGACTTGGCGGCTCAGCACTCGGAACTGGGTCGAGTTCTTTATCAAAGGAATCTTGAGAATAGTTTTGCAGAACCAGTAGAAACCATAAGTGCAAATCCTCAGCCAATAAGGTTCACCAAAGCGGCTTGACTGAACCCCAATCAAAATGTCTTGACCCTTCTGCGCCTGCCTGACCAATTCGGGTACAAGCTGCGGTGGATCAGAAGGCAGCATAATCACAATGAAATCACCGATCGCAGAATCTAACCCGCAGGAAATCGCGATGTCATTACCAAAGTTCCGAGATAAATTCACCCATCGAATACAGTCGTAGTGCTTGAGTAAATCAGTAGAAATCTCCAGTGTGTTGTCTTCAGAACCATCATTGATCAGGATCAATTCATAGTTTTGATAGTTATTCTGAAGGACAGCGATGATTTCTCCGACAAAGCTCTCAAGAATTTTTGCATGATTATAAATTGGAACAATAACTGAGACGAAGCAATCAGAAAGAGACATAGGGTTTAAACTCAGCAGAAAGGATCTGAATCTCCTTCAGCACATCATAGATATTATCAATCTTTCCGCCCAAAATACTGATTAAGTTATTGAGTCGATCGCTGCGCTCAAACAGGATAGGACGGCTATCATCTACCTCGCTCTGAGGAAGAACTGTTTTAACGTCCCACACAGAATCCACGTAGCTGCAATCTTCGAGGATAGGCATATATCTTGTTGCATCTTTGATCATGTAGCGATAATTTGTCTGGCGGCTCGATCGATCAAAATGCTGTTTGGTTTGTTCACAATGCTGCTCGGTGTCTTGCCAATAGCAGTGAGGAGTGTAGCGGACATGGCTCAGGGAATGCAAGTTTCGGCTCGGGAAAGGCATGAGCGAAAAGAAAGGGCCACACATAACCGTGATGCCCAACGTTTTTAAGGGGGCAGGCACGTCGATCAGCGCCATCTCTGTTAGCTCATGCTTGAGGGGAATGGTAGGTAGATTAGACGCTTCTAAAACTTCGTTGATTCCAGAATAAGTGCAGTTGAAAACGTACCCTGTGGTGATTTCCTTGATCTGCTGATGCGATCGAAAACAAAGGTCGATCTGAGGATGTTGTGTGGACGAAACTCGGAGAGCCTGCGCTCTAGTGATGACCTCAACCTGCTGCATCTCCAGTTCGTTGAGCAGCCGATGCTTAAGCTTCACTGAATTAAAAGCATACTCTTGAGTCCGAAAAACCTGCTCAATTAGGTGAGGATTGAACAGCGATCGCACTTCCGCCTCAGCCGGTTCGATTGGCGCACCAATTCGTTCACAAAACAATTGAAACTGTCGTCCGTTAACTTTAGAAAACTTCTTAGCAATCGCGTAGTACTTATCAAAACTGCTATCAATACATTCACAATATTCCTGGGTGAACCGACTGAAATTTACTCGCGATCGAAAGGCTGTTAGCAAACTGCGGGGGTAGTGATAACCGTTGTGAACCCTGGCTTGATTCACATAAGAAGCGCGTTGGAGTCCTTCTGTTTCCTGTTCCAGCACCAGAATTTTGTTCAAGTACTGCTTGAGATACAAGGCCACCTGGCAACCGTAGAAGCCTGCTCCAATCACTACTGCGTCATAATCTGAATTTCTCAAATTTTGCATCGATCGCTCATCCCCAGCAATCCCTCAACCAGCCTATCAAACTGGGTAACTATTCCTTTTATGGTAATGGAAGGGCGCTCAAGTAACTGCGGTTTCTACAGCACTCAACCCTGACTGCCTGACAAAATCTAGACTTTTCGGGATATTGGGTCACAGCCTGAATATCCCGAAAAGTTTGAGGCCCTGACTACGATCCAGTCACCGTCGGAAACGCTCCTGATTTCAAATGGATAAAGTCGAACTAAGAGCGACAGAAGTTAACCGAGAGTGCAAAGCGAAGCAACCGATTAATAGAGAACGGAGAAAAACAACAGCTTCCACACAAACGGCGAATCGAGGCGTTACAGCACCGGAACGTAGAGCCAGTCGGGGATGGCGGCAAAACCGCCCTTCTGGTCTGAGATTGGTTGATACTCCAAAGGCAGATTGATTCTGTCCTCGATCTACTCCAGCAAGGTTGACATCTGCTCTAATCTGCTCTGACTAGCTTATCTCGGTTGTTTCAGCCAAAATAAGCAGTTCCTTCTAAAGGTGGATGCCTTAACAAACTTGTCTGTTTTCTGATAGACAACGTGCCTTCTGATCAATTGTCAATCAGCGACTAGAGATTCATGGCAACTACACCTGACACCTCGATCAAATACCGGGCTGACGTGGGCAAATTTATTCGTCAGTTGCGTCATCTGCTGGAACTGACGCAGGCAGAATTTGCCTTGAAGTTGGGTGTCGCTTCCCCAACAATTGTCCGTTGGGAAAATAGCAGGACACAGCCCTCTCATCTGGCGCTCTTGCAACTGAAAGCGATGCTGCAGGAACCTGCTTGACTGACAAAACTAAGAAGCTGGAATGTGGCTGATTACGGTGAATTCACGATTAGATGAATCGTCCCGTTGTCGCTTGGAAGCGACGGCAGGTTGAGGGTCAGGCAGACTCGATAGAAACGGATAAACCT
>DATNQR010000382.1:0-10994 GCA_036703905.1 Thermosynechococcaceae cyanobacterium | reverse complement strand
CAAAACCCCGCCTGATACGACTGCTTACTATTCTTGTGACGCAGAACTCGCTGGGCTACAAACTTACCCATCCAACCTTCTGCAAGTTCGCACAAATTACGAGTCGTCCCTTGCATAAGCCAGATTGCGTAAGCCAGATTGCGTAAGCCAGATTCCATGAAGCAGCCCTCAAGCTGAGCACTACAAGTTCTACAGACCTCCAACGTTGGTCTAAGCAAAATGTAAATCAGGTCTGCCAGTTGGTCAAAGTCGATCGGGACTTTCTAGCCAAGCAAAGCAGTCCGGGGGTTGGTTTCAAGCTGTCGCAGTTTTTCGTAGAGTTCCCGTTCGGGCGGGCTGGGGTCTCTGGGAGTCACGATCTGGATTTCCACAATCTGGTCGCCCCGATTGCCACTGGGCTTGGGATAGCCCTTGTTAGCCAGGCGCAAACGCTGCCCCGATCGCACCCCCGCCGGAATCATCATCTTCACCGTACCGTCCAGGGTAGGAACTTCGATCGGCTGCCCCAGAACTGCCTCGCTGGGCATGATAGGCAACTGGCAGACCACATCGGCTCCTTCCAACCGAAAGAAGGAATGGGGCGCAACTTCGATCTTCAGAAACAAATCACCGCCGCCTGTGCCCTGGCCCTTCAGCCGAACTCGCTGACCGCTCATCATTGCTGGCGGCAGATTCACCTCCAGCGATCGACCGTCCTCCAGCCGAATCCGCTCCAGTCCGCCTGTGAAGGCAGTTTCCAGAGGCACAGTTAAACGAGCTTCCGCATCCCGCCGCACCCCACCACGGGGCGGCACAGTGTAGCTACTTTTAACGGTTCCGGGCCGATAGACATCGCGGGTGGCTGGGCTGGAGCCATTCTGGGCATTGGCGCGGCGGTTCAGCAGTTGGTCAACAAAGCTGTTGAAGTCCCGGAACTCACCAAAATCGACTTCCTCTGGAGGGCGATCACGACCATTGGCAGTTCTTCCCACACCGCTCTGAAAACCACTCTGTTTCCAGAATTTGCCAAACTGATCGTATTGGGCCCGCTTGACGGTATCCGACAGAACTTCGTAGGCTTCGTTGATGTCCTTAAACTTCTCCTCCGCCTCCTTGTTGTCTGGATTGACATCAGGATGGTACTGCCGAGCCAGTTTTCGGAAAGCCTTTTTGATTTCCTCAACGGTTGCGTCTCTGGCAACTCCTAAGACAGCGTAGTAGTTCCGAAAGTTTTGCATGGAGGGATAATGTCTGGTCTATGAGGGGGCGTTGTCTCGTGGCTAAGGGTGACGAAAACGTTGAACAAATTTAGAATAATCTGCCAGGCCCTGCTTTGATTGTAGCGGAGGCATTTCAACCTAGTCGTCGTACTACTCTACCCGCCCCATGCTACAGATCTCTAAAACCCATACGATTCCAGAGCAGGAGATTGAGATGCGGGCGATTCGCTCTCAGGGAGCGGGCGGTCAGAACGTCAATAAAGTTGCTACCGCAATTCACCTGCGATTTGACATTATCGCTTCTTCGCTGCCCGATCGTTACAAAGAACGCCTATTGCAGCTAAACGACCAGCGCATCACCAAAGATGGCGTTGTGGTCATTAAAGCTCAGGAGCATCGCACCCAAGAACAGAACCGTGAGGAAGCGCTGCATCGCCTGGGGGATTTGATCAAGAGTGCGATCGCTGTGCCCAAGCCCCGCAGAATCAGCGTCCCCACCCGCAGTTCTCAGCGTAAGCGTCTGGACAGCAAAACTCGACGCGCTCAGATCAAAGCCCAGAGAGGAAGAGTAGAGGATGAGTGACCTGGCATAAATAACGCTCTTTCATCCCATCGTCTCGGAGGTTCTTTTATCCCATTGCCTCGGAGAGATAGGCCGCCACTACCTCTACCAGGGCGATCGCATTTTCGTACACCATGCGAGTGGGGCCCAGCACCCCAACGCTGCCCACAGGCACAGAGCCTCTGCAATAGGTAGAAGAGATCAGGGTGCAGGTTCGCATGGGTTCTAGAGGATTCTCAGAGCCGATGCGAATGGAGACGCGCTTGCCCGATCGTGTCTCGGGCGAGTGTTCAAAGATCAATGGCAGAATTTGGCTTTGCTCTTCTTCCAGGAGGTGCAGGATCGTTTGCACTTGCTGGAGTTCTGAGAATTCTGGATGCCGCAGCACCTCTGCCAGCCCGCTCATCATCAACTGCGTGGGGGCGGGAGCTTGGGATCGGCGGGTTAACTCATTCAGAACAGTCTTGAGAAATTCTCCGTAGCGCTGAAATTCACGATCGAGTTCGCTCCAGTCCAGGCTGGTCAAGTCGGCGATCGCCCGACCCCGCAAATGACTATTGAGGAAGTTAGAGAGAATTTGTAGCTCTTGCTCTAGGCGTTCTGCATCGGGTTCTGCTCCCGGTTCAGCGATCGGCAGTTCCATCAGCGCGGACTGGGTTTCGTAGGAATCAGTCACAAAGATCAGCATGACCCGATCGGGAGCAACCTGCACCAGTTGAATGTGGCGGAGATGGGTAGTGGCAGTTTGGGGCAGGGTGATCAGGGCAATGTAGCCGCTCACGGTGGATAGCAGTTGCAGCGCCCCTCGCAGCAGCGCTTCTAGGCTCCGGTCTTCTCGGTTTAACGATCGGCTGAGGCGCTGCTCCATTTTGGCTGCCCAGTCAGGGGAGGGCGTGAGCAGGCGATCGACGTAGATCCGATAGCCAGAATCCGAGGGAACTCGCCCTGCTGAGATGTGAGGTTGGTAAAGCAAGCCCACTTTCTCCAACACGCCCATCGCGTTGCGGATCGTGGCAGAGCTAACGCTCAGATTGTATTCCTTCACCAGTGCCTCGGAACCCACAGGCTCGGCGGTGGCAATGTAGTGGCGGACAGTGGCTCTAAGAACTTGCTGTTGACGATCGGTCAGATTGACAGGAAGAGACATGGGCTGCAACGCATCCAAAAGCTGTTCTAGCGTATTTTCCATACTCTAACAGTGTTATCAAAATTGCCAGCGGCAATCAACTCATTGTTAGGACTGATAGCAACCGAAAAAGCTTGCGGCGAGGGCAAAATACCAACACTCTGACCTGTAGTTAAATCCCAAACTCTCAATGTGTCATCTGCTGGATTGGTCGCTGCAAGAGTTCTGCTATCTGAACTAAAAACCAGATCTTCAATCCGATCAACGCCTCCAAGCGAGTAAATTTCTTCTCCCGTCTTGCGGTTCCAAACCTTAACAACTTGGCAGGAATCACCAGCAATAAATTCGCCGTTAGGACTAATAGCAATTGTGCGAAATCCCTGCTATTTGCGGAGCAATCGTCTTAAATTTAAGTCCCAAAGCTGACTCTCGCCGCCCAAGTCCGTACTAACAAGGAAGCGATTGTCGCTGCTAAACGCCATTGAAAGGACAAGACCTGTCTTGGGAATAGTGCTGGTGCGTTGCCCTGTCCTAACGTCCCAGATACCGATATTGCCTTCAGGCAGGAAGGTTGATTGAGATAATCGCTGCACCATTTGCTCGGTGCTAAGACCAGCTAAACCACTTACTGAAAGGGAGCCTCTGTTGATAGCAAGAGTATTAGCAAAAAAATTACCGTTAGGGCTGAAAGCTACACCTGCTGTGTAGTCTTCACGGCCCTTGATCTTCCTCACCACTTTACCAGTATCGACCTGCCATGAGATAAGAGCGTTGTAGCCATTTCCAAGCGTCAGAATTTTGCCATCTTGACTAAAAGAAATCTTTGAGCTGGATTCAATAGAAAATACAAATCCCTCACCATAATCTCTTTCGGCTGGTTCTACGGAGAAGGTACAAATGACTTGCCCTGTTTCGGGGTTCCATAATTTAACTGTGTCGTCATAACTTGCGCTTGCGATCAATTGACTATCAGGACTAAAAACGACTGAAGTTACCCGTTCTGAGTGTCCCTTGAATATCAGCATTGGCGTAGGTACTTTTCTAGTTGTCGCTACGGCTTGTGCAGAACCTATCTGACTCTGACTAATTTGCTCGATCGCTTTCGATTGATCAGGCTTTGATGGCCAAGACGAACAAGCCATCAAGGGAATAACCACCGCTCCTGCAATAACCGATCGCTGATAAGTACTCAAGTTTAAGCGCATGAAAAATCCCATAGCGTCAAGCTAAGAGTACCCGAAAGCTACGCCAAGACAATCAATGATGGGGTTGAACCAGAGCTTGATCTGGCAGACGCAACCAATCTCTAATATCGCGGCACAGTCCGATCAACCACAGCAGAATAGGCATCAATGCCGCCCTCAATATTCTGGACGTTGGTAAAGCCCTGAGTTGTCAACCACTGGCACATCTGCGCCGATCGCATCCCGTGATGGCACAGCACCAGCACAGGCTTTTCGGTATCGAGGCGGTCATGAATCTGCCCAGACCATTCGGCAAACTCGCCCAGGGGCAAGTTCTCAAATCCTTCCAGGTGTGCAAGCTCCAGTTCGTGAGGTTCTCGCACATCCACAAGCTGAAGCGGCTCTGGTGAGGTAGCCCGCAACTGGGCAAACTCTTCCACGTTGATTTGAGCAAAGGATGGGGTAGGACGATCGATCATCGGTTGATACTTTCAATTATTTTGATTACTGAGTGTCCGATCGCTCCGACTGTTTCTGCTGCATGAACTGTTTCAGGGCCACCTGGCGATTAGCCATAAAGCGGTTCCAGAAGCCCGGAATCCGATTGTCCATCGTTTTGGCGATCGCCCATACTTCCAGCGCCATCATGTTGTACAAGGAGCGATCGGCGTGGTGCAGGTTCTCCAGCCAGCGCTCAACATCGGAGGCCGAAGGATCTGGATCACCTTCGTTCGAACTCTGGCTGCCACGAGACTTGAAATTAAATTGGGAGTCGGGCATGACGATCGTTCAGGAGTTGGGCGGCAGAAAGAGCTTGGGTTTCAGCCAGTGATTCTAGTCAGTCTAGCGATTGTGCTGCGTTATTGATCTATCCTGCCGATTGTTTGCCAGAATCTCTTCATAGCTGCGAGGGCCCGGTGCTGAAATAATAGGGCTGTTGCTGCGCGTGTCCGGTAGGGGATTGAGTTCATGAAGCTACGATCGTTCTTCTCGGTTCTTGTTGCTGTGGTGGTGCTGCTGCTGACGATTAGCGTGGGTGGCCTGTACTGGCTTACCGCCCAAAGTCCATTGGCTCTGCTGAAGGGCGGAGCCAGCACTCAGCCCGCCGCTGCCATCTTTATACCCCGGCAAGCACCCGTGATGCTGTCGCTGCTGGTGAATCCTGATCGGCTGGATACGCTGCGGCGTTTTGTAGCGCGGCCCGAAGAACGGCGGCAGGCACGGGAAGAGCTAGCGCAGTTCAAGCAGAGCTTGTTGGCGAATACCGACCTCAGCTATGAGCGGGACGTGCAGCCCTGGCTGGGAGACGAACTCACCTGGGCCGTCACCAGTGCCGATTTCGATCGCGACATAGCTAACGGTCAGCAACCGGGATATCTCCTGGCGATCGCGACCCAAGACCCAGATCGCTCCCGCGAATTTCTGCAATTGTTCTGGCAAAAACGGGCGATCGCTGGAACCGATCTAGTCTTCGAGCAATATAAAGGCGTGAAGTTGATCTACGGCAGCAACGCCTCACAGGCCCCAGAACTTAAGCCAGGCCCCAAAAACTTTGCGGCTAAGCGGCGAGAAGCCCTGACTAAAGCTACTGCCGTGCCAGTAACTTCCCTCGCTTCGGCAGTGGTTGGCGATCGCTTCGTGCTGTTCGCCAACCATCCCAAAGTGCTGCGGGATGCCATCACAAACGTCCAGGCCCCTGACCTCAGCCTCAACAGCGCCAGCTTCTACCAGCGATCGCTGGATACCCTGACTCAACCTCGAATTGGCTTGAGCTTTGTAAATCTGCCTCGCCTGGCCAGTTGGCAAGCAGGAGCGGCGGTCAGGCAAACGACAGATAAAGAGGTGACGAGTAAAGAGACAAGCACACCTCAGCAGACATTGGCGATCACTCTGGAACTGAAGCCTCAGGGACTCTTGGCAGAAACTGCCCTGCTGACTCTGGCAGGTCAGCCTGAGGCCCTCACGCCCACGCTTTCCGAACCCGTTGGTGCATTGAAGTACATCCCAGCCACTACTTCTGTAGCAGCATCCGGTGAAAATCTAGACCAGCTTTGGAAACGGCTGAATCAAGGACTGGCAGGCTATGAAACGGCAGGGCAAGTTGTGAGCCGAGCTGTCGCCGATTTAGAGAAACAGTGGCAACTCAGCCTGCCCAAAGACGTGTTTAGCTGGGTCACAGGTGAGTATGCGCTCGGACTTTTGCCCCCTCAAACCCCTGTCAACTCAAAGCCTCCTGCCGAGTGGATCTTTGTGGCTGAGAAATCTGATCCAGGCACCCGGAAGGGACTTGATCAGCTGAACACGATCGCCCAACAGCAAGGCCTCACTTTAGGCACGATTAAGCTGGGAGAGCAAACCGTCTCTGCTTGGACTCGTCTTGCACCAGGCAAGCGCGACCCTCAGAACCTGCAGGCCGAGGTGCGCGGACTTCACACTTCCGTCGGCAACTACGAAGTTTTTGCGACTTCCATAGCAGCCATGGAGCAAGCCCTGGGCGCGCCCAAAGCCTCCCTGACAACTGCGGCTGAGTTCCAGCAGGCAATCGCTCCTCTAAACCTGCCCAACAATGGCTACCTGTTTGTGGATTGGGCTGCCGGACAACCAATCCTGGAGCGACAGTTGCCTGTGCTCAAGGTGCTGGAACTAGCGGCCAAACCACTGGTAGAGCATTTGCGATCGCTCACCCTCAGCAGCTATGGCAGTCCTTCCGGCATCCAGCGCAGCGCCGTGTTCCTTCGCTTGAGCTAGAGGGTGTTTGGAAAGTCCTCCAGGTTGCTCGCGGCAAATCGAGGCAGATTGGCGTTTCCAAATCTAGTGAGGTACGAGGGGCATAGCCCTGTGCCTCACCCAGAGGTTCCACCTCTGCACCCCGCTTTTCATACCTCAGCAGCCCGGAAAAGGCCATTTCTATTTCAGAGGAATTTCGATCGCAAACGTTGCCCCTTTCCCCGGCTCAGACACACACTGCAATGTACCGCCGTGCCGCTCCGTCACAATCTGGTAGCTGATGGACAAGCCCATACCTGTACCCTTGCCCACGGGCTTTGTCGTGAAGAACGGATTGAACAGGTTCTTCTGGGCAGTTTGAGGAACACCCAGTCCATTGTCGGTAATGCGAATGCAAACGCGATCGTCCCCTACTCTCACAGTCTGGATGGAGATCATTGGGCCAGGATTCAAAATACAAATCGCTGGATTGGTCAAGTTAGACGACTGCGGACTGGTTCCTTCATCCAGGGCATCGATCGCATTCACCAGCAGATTCATAAACACCTGGTTTAGTTGGCCGGCATAGCACTCCACCAGAGGCAGATCGTCATAGTTGCGAACAATCTGAATTTCTGGCCGCTCTGGCTGGGCCCGCAGGCGATGTTCCAGAATCATCAGGCTATTCTCAATGCCTTCGTGAATGTCCACCGGCTTTTTCTCGGCTTCGTCCAACCGCGAAAAGTTGCGGAGGGACAGCACAATATCCCGAATCCGACCCGTGCCGACGCGCATTGATCTCAGCAGACGGGGTAGGTCTTCCTGCACAAAGGGCAGATCAATTTCTTGAACCGCTGCTTCCACCTCTGGGGGCAAAGTAGGGCTGTGCTCCTGGTAAAGGCTAAGGGCTGTGAAAACATCTTGGATATAGCGATCGGCGTGGGGAATGTTGCCCTGGATAAAGCTCACTGGGTTGTTCAACTCATGGGCCACGCCCGCCACCAATTGCCCTAGGCTCGACATTTTCTCAGACTGCACCAGCTGTAGCTGGGTGCGTTGCAGTTCGCTCAGAGCTTGCTCTAGCTGCTGAGTGCGCTGCTGTAATTGCTCTCGAGCTTTTGCCTGCTCAATTCTCACCCCCATGATTCGACAGGCCGCTAGGATCAAGTCTTGCTGTGGCAGCGATCGAATCTGCTGTAGGTTGCGGTTCTCCAGTGTCAATACGCCAATAATCGAACCATCAGAAGCGGGGATGGGAAAAATGCCGATCTGCCCAATTCCTGGATGCCGCAGCGCTGGAACTGCATTGGGATGGTTAGCGTAGTCCTCCACAAACATTGTTTTGCCCGTGTCGATCACCTGCCAAAACAAGCCTTGACCCCTCGGCTGTCCCTGACTTAATACCGCCTCCATCTCCACCGCCACGGGCTGACCGTAGGTGGCCACGAATTCGCCTGAGATATGGTTGACGATCGGAGTGCCCCTGGCCTCTGCCCCTTCTCCCTGAACTACTTTGACATCGCCAAAGGCGCAGTTTGTCGCTTGCACCAAGTAATCCAGGGCAAACTGGGCAATTTCCCGGAGCTGGGTTGAGGTTTGCAAACGCTCCGTCAGCCCCAGCAGAAACGAAAGTCGGCCGACTTCTGCGGTGATTTGGAGGGAACGATCGTTTGGTGAGGGAGCAACCATCCGATTTTCTGGGGACTCTCTGACGGACATAAACAAGCTATTCAATGGGACGCGCTGGGCAACGTCCGACGATTCTGTGAAAGGGTTCATATACGAAGGGTGATAAAAGCGACTAGCCTGATCTACTGAAGCGGTGGCCAGACTTGGTTTATTTAGTCTGCTTTACCAAATCTATAGCGGCAGCAGAATCTACAAAGCAAAAGTCAAAAAGCTGGCTCGCGCTCAAGTCTTGGTGAGAAATGAAGATGCAATAATATACCCTGGTTACAAATCTCTATCATAACTTGATCGCCCAAGCGGTCTGTCTGGAGACAGGTGATCCCCAAGCGGAATACTGACTTTAAAGAACACGCGATTCTCTGAATCTAACACTGTCCTCTCTGCCCCCGCCGTAAAATCTAGAAAGTCTATCTTCCCCTCACATTCCCATGACTTATTGCCTTGGAATTGTCACCCAGTTTGGTCTGGTGATGGCGGCTGACTCGCGCACCAATGCGGGCGTGGATTACATTTCTACTCACCAGAAACTATTTGATTTTTCAGTTCCGGGCGATCGCGTTTTGCTGCTTTGCACTTCTGGTAATCTTTCGATTACTCAAGCAACGATCGCGCTGCTGCACCGAGATATTGCTACCCAAACAGAAGTAAATTTGAACACTCTACCTACTCTGTATGAGGTGGCGCGATATATCGGCAACAAGCTAAGGCAAATCCAGGAACAAGAGCGACCCTGGCTGGAGCGAGACAAAATTGACTTCCACTGTAATTTCCTGCTGGGAGGTCAGATTCAGGGCGAAAGCACAACGCTCTACCAAATTTACAGCCAGGGAAACTTCATTCAAGCCTCCAAAGCAGCGCCGTTTCTGCAAATTGGCGAAACCAAGTACGGCAAGCCCTTGCTCGATCGCATCCTCACCCGCGACACAACCCTGGAAGCGGCGGCCAAGTGTGCGCTACTGTCGATCGATTCCACTATGAAGTCCAATATCTCTGTTGGCCCACCGATCAATCTGATCATGTATGAAGCCAACAGCCTCAAAGTGCGCCATGAACTCCAGCTCAATCGAGGCGCACCTTACCTGAGTGAAATCCGCAGGCAGTGGGAAATCTCCCTGAATCAAGCCTTCGATCGAATGCCCAATATTGAATGGGAGCTTGATTAGGTAGGAGACTCTGATAGAAAACTCTGAACCAAAGCTGCGAGTTACGCCTGATCAATTCAAATCAGAGCGATCGCAACCAGAAGGGCGATCGACAACCAAAGCGATCGCCTTCGATTTGAGGCGTTATTGAGGGCGATTCTAGATTTCCCTTCTCCTGAGAGAAGGACTGGGATGAGGGTCACTCATCCCAGCCAGCAACACCTGATTGGGAACTACAGCGCCACAGCTTTTTCCGTTGCTTGCGCTTCCTGCTTCTGCAACGCAGCGTACAGGCGGTTGAGCGCATTCACGTAGGCGTGGGCTGAGGCAACAATGATGTCTGTGTTGGCAGCATGGCCAGAGAAGATGCGATCGCCATAGCGCAGACGAATCGTGACCTCGCCGATCGCGTCAATGCCAGCCGTGACGGACTGCACCGAGAACTCGATCAGTTGGTTCGGCACATTCACCACGCGGTTGATGGCTTTGTAGATGGCATCTACGGGCCCGGTTCCGGTTGCAGCATCCGTTAGTTCCTCACCGTTGGGATTGCGAAGCCTTACGGTTGCGGTTGGGCAAGCGGGATTGCCGCAGGACACCTGCACCAATTCCAGGCGGAACAGTTCGGGAGCCTGCTGAATCTCGTCTTTGACGATCGCTTCCAGATCCCAATCGGTGATCTCTTTCTTCTTGTCCGCCAGGTCTTTGAACCGGACAAAGGCTTTGTTCAGTTCTTGGTCGCTCAGTTCAAAGCCCAGTTCCTTCAACCGACTGCGGAAGGCGCTGCGACCGGAGAGCTTGCCTAAAGTGATCTGGTTGTCGTTCAGCCCGATCGACTGGGCATCCATGATTTCGTAGGTGAGGCGATTTTTCAGCACCCCATCCTGATGAATGCCGGATTCGTGGGCGAAGGCATTGGCCCCAACGATCGCCTTGTTGGGCTGCACCAGCATTCCAGTGAAATTAGAAACCAGGCGGGAGGTTTTGTAGATCTGGCGGGTGTCGATGTTGGTTAGGGGTGCTTCCGACTCCACGGGTCGCCCCAAGAAGGGGTTGAAGTACTGTCGCCGCACGTGCAGCGCCATGACCAGTTCTTCCATTGCGGCGTTGCCAGCGCGTTCGCCGATGCCGTTGATGGTGCATTCCAACTGCCGCGCGCCGTTCTTGACCGCTTCCAGGAAGTTGGCCACTGCCAATCCCAGGTCGTTGTGGCCGTGGACGGAGATGATCGCCCGATCGACGTTAGGCACGTTCTCCTTGATGCCGCGAATCAGGGCCCCAAACTCGGTTGGCGTGGTGTAGCCCACCGTGTCGGGAATGTTGATTGTGGTCGCTCCTGCCCGGATCGCCCGTTCCAGCACGTCGTACAGAAAGGCTGGGTCAGAG
>DATNQR010000381.1:0-2461 GCA_036703905.1 Thermosynechococcaceae cyanobacterium | reverse complement strand
ATAATAATGCCCTTGGCTGATGCTTGAACTGGAGAAAGTGCTTGTGCAGGAAGAACGCCAGCACCAACGGGTGTTGTAGAAGCGCTGCGGACACCTACGGACTGATTTGGAAGTCTCATCTCTATATTCTCCTAAAAATTAAGGTTGTCGATTTGTGGTCGTCATAAGATGACCACGGCTTACATAGCATTCGTTACCGAACGAACCAAGAGCGCACCCTACCCACCGTCACGGGAACAACATCGCTCACATCGACGGTGAATCGATACACTTTCTTGGCTTGTTCAAACACTTTGCCGGGGTTAAAGAACGTGAGTTTAACATCCCAGCAGTCTGAGTCGGGACGACACAGTGGACTACGTTCCACCTCGATGATGTCAAGATCCATCTCCTCCCGAATTGCAGCTTCAAAGACCTTTTCAACATTAAAGGCATTAGTCGCCGCAAAGTTGATTGCCCGCTCCTGAGGCGTCATGCCCAAGTTGCGAAGCTCGTAGTAAACACGTTCGAGAAAGTTGTTAACAGCCTGCGCCCTCTGGGCATAAGCCTCTCGTTCCCGTTCCTCCGGAGACTCAGGGGGAGGACTACCGAGAATCGCTTCGCTCAAAGCAGTAGTCGTCCAGCTATACATCCCTCGGATTGCGGGCTGAACAACAGGGACAGCCTGACCTGACATCAGCCTGACACTCCCGACAATGATGCCTGGAATCGAGACTCGCTCAACCCCCTCCCTAAGTTGCTCCCTGAGAAACTGGCGGAGTCGTTGATAAACATCGCTGGCAAAGGGACCTTGAGGGTGAATTGCGTAAATGGGCGTGGCATCTAAACTCAGTGTCCAAAGAATCGCTGCCGCGTCCCAAGGATTATTTTCAAGATATGCCAACAGTTGGTTAGGGTCTTGGGGGTTTGCCGATTCGCTCATGTGCTGCATGATAGAATCGCGCCGTGCCTCTGTGCCAAAGTCGTAGCCCAACTGTCCGAGGGCGTAGACTAACTGCACTGTAGGACTTCCCCCACCCTGACAACTACAGGCAGAGGGGGTGACGCCGCTGGGAGCAACTGAACTGTAGTCCACAGTGTCCTCACTTCTTTTAGATGTTGTACTGGATGCACCAGTTTCTGGTAAAAGAGCGACAGTTGCCGCAGAGCTATTGCTGCTGTATGTTGCCGCTTGCACTTCAGGGGCGGGCATCTGAGCCATAGGTAGTTGGAAGTCAGCCGCCTCTGGTGTGGGGCTGGAATCACTCATAGTGTCTTCTCCTTGGAGAACTAGAGACATTGCTCCCTTAACGTTGAGACGACCAGCCAGAAGGCGGCGACAGTCTGGCACGGGTTGGTCCTCACAGGCGATCGCACTCTCAAGAATGGCTGCTCGCACAGCGTGAGGATTGGGCTTCTGTCCGCGTTTGAGCTGGAGACTCAGTAAAAGGGCTGCAATGCCTGAAATAATGGGGGTGGCATAGCTAGTGCCGCTATTTGCGATCGCGTCGCCGCTAGGACTCGCACCCAGGATATTTTCGCCCGGAGCAAGGATTCCTTGGGTTTGGTATCTCTCGCCCCAGTTGCTGAAGTCGAGAGGCATACCTTGCAAATTCATTGCACCTACCGCTAATACCGAAGGTAAAGCACCGGGAATATGGAGACAATCGCATCCCTCATTGCCTGCTGCGGCTACGATCAGGATGCCATTGTTGGCGCAGTAGCGGACGGCATCGGCAAGCAGTTGGTGGGCTTCCCCGCTAGGAACAAGCTGACCACCGCTGATGTTGATGATGTGGACTCCCTGCTGAGCAGCTTGTAGAATAGCCCGTGCTAAGTCAATCTGGGAACAGGGAGCAAGTGAGCCTGCAACGCCGTCAGTAAAAACTGGCACGACCAAACCCCGGCAATGAGGCCCAATACCCCTAATTAGCCCATCGTGCTGACCAAAGATAACACTAGCAACGTGGGTACCGTGCTCTGAAGCTGGCTTTCGGTCGGCAATGCTCGACACAAGGGTGTCAAGTTGGGTAAGGTTAGCGGCGGCGAGGCTGGGATGCGATCGCTCGACTGGGCCATCCAGAACAGCAATACAGATCCGAGGATCGCCAATAGTCTCAGCCCAAAGCTCTTTCAGCCCTGGAATTACCGACACATCAGTGACTTTAACCTTTGTGGTTGTGTCATTGAGCATGAACATGCTTGAGACCCAAACTCTTTAAATCATCAACATCCAGCTCACTGAGGTTTCAGGTTGACATCAGTGCTTTCACAGAATCGACTTCTAGGCACGAAGCCTTTGCGCCCTGATTTAATCGATAAATCCATCAAAACTCACACCTGACCGAGATCGAGACTGAGAATGTACTGACTTGTGACCGACTTTCGACTGACTTTTATTGCTAAAATCTGCATAGCTTTGGGGGCTTTTTTGAATTCCGTTACCAGGAAGAAAAGTTAGTAATTGTTAGCTTTTTGGTAT
>DATNQR010000380.1:0-19492 GCA_036703905.1 Thermosynechococcaceae cyanobacterium | reverse complement strand
CGATTCTTAGTCACTGAGGGAATCGCTACAGGGCTTGACTCACAGGACTGGTTCTACAAATCTTGGTTCTACAAATCCTGGTTTTACAAATCAACGTCGCTGAGGTCTTCCGCCTGAAGCTTGGCATTAAAGCGGGCCAGAATTTCCGGGTGTATGGAGTCGAGGGTGCGGTAGCTGCGGCTGAACAGAAAGGTGAAATCGGTGCTGCCCAAGCGAAGACGATCGCCATCCTTCAGCAAACAGCGCTGCTGGACGCGGGAGCCGTTGACAAAGGAGCCATTCATGCTGTTGAGATCAATAAGCTGAAAACCTTCGCCAGAGGTGTAGAGGATTACGGCATGGCGACGGGATAAATCTCGCTCTTGCAGAGGCAAAGCTGCCTCCCGATTGCGCCCGATCGTCCACACCATTTGGGGTTGAAACAGAGTTTGGGATTCGCCCCGCAGCAAGTTTGTGATCAGGTAGGCTTGCTGCCCATACACAACTCCCTGAACATACTTCAGGTTTGTCTCCACTGACAGCTTCACGCTCTTATCTGGCGCTTGGCTAGGCATGTCGAGCATCAACGTTGCGAACTTAGAGAGCGCTTCCCCCTGCGCCTCACTGTCCACAGCATCCAATTCGGCAGCATCCGATTCGTCTGTGGCAAATTCGGTCTGGGGCACGGGAAGAAGGGCCTCGTTGACGGGAGCGGCATCAACCGCAGATAGGTTGGTTGGGGGTTCTAGGTTCATCACACTCTCAATGCAGCACCAGTGGTCGGTAGGATTTAGTTGGCTCGATTCAGTTAGCTCGATCTTTCTTATAGTGCCCAAACTTATAGTGCCCAAATCTGAATTGTGCCATCACAACTTCTCAGGACAGCAGCGTTAGCCCCCATGATCGCTTAGGCTTCGATCACTACTCGCAGGTTGCCCCGCTTCCTGGAGACGCGGCAGGCAGTGGAGTTGCCCGATCGCTCAAACTCCAGATCTAACAGAGTTGTTCCCACACGCAGATTTTGCAGCGAGAGTTGATTGATCGACTCTGGCAGCGCCGGATCAATAACTCTCAAGTAGTTGCCGGGAGCATCGGGAACCAGATTCACCATCATCTGCATGAGCTGGAAAATGCTCCCTGTGGCCCAAGCTTGGGGAGAACAAGCGACCGGATACTGCACCGGATCGTTGCCATCCGATCGTTCGTAGCCACAGAACAACTCCGGCGGACGCTGGTAAGGCTGACGCTTGGTCATATCCAGTAATCCCTGAGACAACTCCAACGCCTGATCAATCAAGCCGAGGGAGCGCAGCCCGATCGCCGTCAATGCGTTGTCGTGAGGCCACACCGAGCCAATGTGATAGCCCATCGGATTGTAGGCAGGAGACAGGCTGCTGAGGGTGCGAATACCCCAGCCATTAAACATATCCGGGGCCCGCAGTCGTTCCGCCACGCTGTAAGCCCGCTCTAGGGTGAAAATGCCCAGGTTCAAGCAGTGACCCGGATTGGAGGTGATGCTGTCTACGGGTTTGCCGTCGCCATCCAGGGCCAGGGCGCAGAAGTCTTGGTCTTCCATCCAGAAGTCGCGGTTGAATCGGACTTTTAGTTCTCTGGCTTCCTCTTCCCAGCGATCGGCAAGGTCAATTCGCTTCTTCATTCGAGCCAGTTGGGCTAAACGAATCTTGGCGGCATAGACGTAAGCCTGGACTTCGCAGAGGGAAATATCGCCCTGAGCTAACTTGCCATCACGATTGACGATGCAATCGTTAGAGTCTTTCCAGCCCTGGTTGTCCAGACCGCGCTTAGATTTGCGGAAATAGCTGAGGTAGCCCGTGTGCCGCATGGTGCGATCGATCCAGTTCATCGCTGCCAATGCGTTATCCCACAGTATGTCCAGGGTTTCGCGATCGCCTGTCCAAGCAAAGTACTCGGCATACAGCATCAGCCAGAGCGGTGTTGCGTCCACTGTGCCGTAGTAGGGCGTGTGAGGAATTTCCTGGCAACGGGCCATTTCGCCAAACCGGATTTCGTGGAGGATTTTCCCCGGCTGTTCGTCTCGCCATTCGTCCTCGGTTTTGCCCTGGTATTGGGCTAGGATCTTCAGCGTCTCGCGGGCGATCTGGGGGTCAAGCATCATCACCTGTGAGGCAGCAATGATCGAGTCCCGTCCAAACAAAGTAGAAAACCAGGGAACCCCGGCGGAGAGCGCCTTGCCCTGTCCGAAGGTTTGCCGCAGCAGGTAGATGTCGTGCTCGGCCCGCTCAATGATCTGGTTGAAGGTGTTTTTGTCCGATCGAATTCGTGTCACCTGCTGATGCCAGGACTGCTCTTCCATCGTCTCTGCTGCTCGCGCTTGGCTCAGAGTAGATGGCGCACTCACGATCGAAGTTGTCCGACCATTGTTGAACATCCGTAGCCCGTAGCCCAGAGTGAGCGACTCATGGGAAGGCAGATTAATTTTCCAGATCCCTGTGTTGCCACTGAAGCGATCGGGCTGAGTATGGGAGAACTGAAGGCGAGACTCCATAATGGAACCATCAAGGCCTTGGTAGGCAAGGATCAGTTCGGCGGGGTTAGAAAGGTGGGGAGCTTCGTCTGCTTCCGCTACAGGAGCCACTAGGTGCAGCAGGCGACCGCGTTTTTCGCGCCCAAAGCCGCGGATCTCAAACAAGTCTCGGAAGTCTGCACTGAAGCTGAGACTGATCTCAAAGCTGACGGCGTGGGTCAGGTAGTTAGTAATCTCGATTTCTTCAAACAAGCCACCGTTGAGGACAAGTTCACGTTTGATGCCGATCGACTCTGCCGGGATCTGGTCATCAATGCGAGGATTGGCACACAGCACGGATAGCACAAAACCTCTGTCTGCGGTGCTGCTGAGAAGAATCGGCGATCGTCCTTCAATTTGCAGTTCCAAACGATTCAAGAAGCGTGTATCTCGGCAGAACAAACCCATGCTGGCGCTGCGATCGTCGCCCACGCAGCCGCCTACATTGCCCAGGGTATCGGCTAGAAAAAACAAATCATCATCTTTTAGTGTCAGCGTCGGTTGAGGACGCTCGCTCAAAACACAGGCCCATTCTGGAATCAGAGACTGATCAGCCGGAACGAACGTTCTCCCCTCAAATTCAATCGTGTCTAGTGTCATTGACTCTCGGTGGTTGGCGCGCATCTTCCAGACTACAAAATTTCCCCCGCTTTGATCGAGAATCTCTACGATCGTTCCCCAGATTGAGGGAAGACAAGGCAATGGCATTCTGCTCACTGCTTTTTGGCTCAAGTTCCTCAATGTATCTCTTTTGTAAAGTTCTGTTGAAGAACTTGTTTTGGTGGATGAAGAGTAGATGAAGATTCAGCGGACTGATATTTTGCTTACCTTTTGTTTAGACTCTCTTAACCTGCGATCGGTACTTTAGAAATACACCCGTAAATTTACGGAATCGGGACAGGCTACCTGTTTTTGTTCAGGATTCTGCCCTCCGTCCGTTTGCTGAGCACTCAAGCGAAGCTACAGATCCTTATTGCTCTCTAGCCCGCTTTACAAGTTTTTATCCAGATTGTTTTATCCAGATTGATTGTGTCCGCACCCGCTTAATTTGTCCTGGTCATTCACCCTTAGGGAACATCAATGAACGTTCAGAACCATCTTCGGCGCTCGTTTACGCTGCGTCTGAATTCCTGTCTGCTGGCTTCCAGCCTGACGCTGACTGGACTCTTGGCCACCGACTCTGCTCAAGCCTTTACGCTGAACTTGCTCCACTTCAGCGATGGCGAATCTTCGTTGCTGAACCGCACGGCTCCCGCAACGTCCACGCAGCCGACTTTTCAGTACAGTGGGGTGAGCTTATTTGCGGACTTAATCGATCGCCAGCGCAACGTCAGCAGCAGTGATTTTGATCTACTTGTCACCGCAGGGGACAACTACTTGGCTGGCCCCCAGTTTGAAGCCAGCCTGCGGCTTCCTGCCGGACAGCAGTTTTATGATGCCAAAGCGCTAGAGTTGTTCAACATTGACGTGGGAGGCATTGGCAACCACGAGTTTGACTTCGGGCCGGACGTGCTGGCCCGCTTCATTGATCCCGATCGCAACGGCGTGGGCTTTCGGCCGTTTGTTTCCTCCAACTTGGTGATTCCCGACAATAGCCCCTTGAAGAGCCTGATTCAGCCCAGCACGATCGTCACCAAAACTGTGAATGGGGTGCAGGAGCGCATTGGAGTAGTGGGAGTCACAACGCCTTTACTGCGATCGATCTCTGCCCCCGGCAACATCGGCACGATCGGCGATGCCGCCGCCACGCCTGGGTTCAATGCTCTAGTCAGCGTGGTGCAGTCCGAAGTGGATAAGCTCACCAATCAAGGCGTTGATAAGATTGTCCTCCTCTCCCACCTGCAAGACATCAATGAAGAAAGAAGTCTGGCTGGAAAGCTGCAAAAAGTAGATGTGATTGTGGCAGCAGGCAGCGACACTCGCTTAGCTAGCCCAAATGATCCGCTCCTCCCCCTGGCAGGAGAAGCGCCAGTTCCTTCCTACCCCCTGATCTACAATGCTCAAACTGGGGCCCAGGTCAGCAGTCTAGCGGCGCTGCCTGCGGGAGTTGACCCCTTGCTAATTGTTTCTACCGATGGTGAGTACAAGTACCTCGGCAGTTTGCAGCTTGAGTTCACCGACGGTCGGATTACCAGCATTCTGGAGCCAGGCAGCGGCCCCAAGCGCAACACCGATCTAGACGGCTTGACTCCCCGCGCCGATCTGGTGACCCAAGTGCAGAACCCGGTCAGCGATTTTGTGGCTGCCCTGCGCCAAACCCCTGTGGGCAGAACCAATGTACCCCTCAACAGCATCCGAACCGAGGTGCGGTCTAGAAGTACCCTGGCGGGCAGCTTGATTGCGGACGCAATTCGAGATGCGGCCCAGGATGGAGCCACCAGCGTGGGTTTGAGCGCGTCTGGAGTGCTGGTGGGAATTCAGAACAGCGGCGGCATTCGCAACGATCGCCGCTTCAATCCTGGCGACACGATCTCGGAGTTCGACACGTTTGACGTGCTGCCCTTCTCCAACTTCTCGACGATCGTCACGGGAATTACCGGGAACGAACTGCGCTCGATTCTGGAGCAATCGGTGTCTTCTCAAACGGCCCCGGATGTGGGCGGTGGTGGTCAGTTCTTGCAGCTATCCGGTCTGGAGGTGGTTTATGATGTCACCCGGACAGCCCAAGTGACCAACGCCAACGGCACAATCACCACCACTGGCGCTCGGATTCTCAGCATTTTGCTTGACCCTGATAACGATCGCGTGGGGCAATTCCTGTTTGATGCGGCTCAAGGCGGCTTCTTGGTAGACCCAAACCAGCCGTTGTTTGATCTGGCAACGATCGACTTCACGGCCCGTGGCGGCGACAACTTCGCGGCTTTGGCTGGCATTCCCGACAGTCGCCGCTTTGTGATCCCTGGAATCACCTACCAGCAAGCTCTGGAAAGCTACATCCGTGAGGACTTGAACGGTGTGATCAACGCGGCAGACATTCCCAACGGCCAGGGAGTTCGGGTACGCGATGTCTCTTTTGGTCTAGCACCAGCAACAGGCGGGCAAATACTCGTCGGGGGCAACACTGCCGCCGTTCCAGAACCCACCACAATGCTGGGGTTAGCCGTGGCGGGGGCAGGGATGGCGTACTTCAAGCGCCGTCGATCGCAGCCCTAAGACGAGGCGGGTGGCTGGTCGAACTGGATCTTGCCGTAGTCTAGTTTGATCAGTCGATCGCTCCAATCAAAATACTGGTCATCGTGAGTGATGGCCAGTATTGTTTTGCCGCGATCGCGCAACTGGGGCAGAAGCTGAGTGTAAAAAATCTGCTTGAACACCGGATCTTGGTCGGCTGCCCATTCATCGAATAAGTAGATTGGACGATCGTCCAGGTAAGCCGTCAAGAGGGCAAGACGTTTGCGCTGACCCTGAGAGAGGGCGATCGTGGAGAGTTTTCCTTGGTTTAGCGTCACTTTGCGATCGAGGTGCAGCAGTTTCAGGTAGCTTTGCGCCTGGGCTGCCAAGTCAGGTTCGATGCCCAGAAGTCGATCGAACAGGTAGAAATCTCCAAACACTACCGAGAAATGCTGACGATACCATTCTCGGTTTTGGTCAGTAATTAACTGACCATTCAAATAAATCTCACCGGATTCTGGGCTGTAGAGTCCTGTGATCAGCTTGGCCAGGGTCGATTTACCACTGCCGTTGCCGCCGATCAAAAACACCAGTTCTCCCGGTTGCAGCGTTAGGTTAATCGGCCCCAGCGTGAAGCGGGAGTCGTCGCGATCGCTGCCGTAGGTGTGGGTGACATTTCGCAGTTCCAGTCCGTTCCAGGGAGCGGCGATCGGTGCAGGAACCGTTTCCACTTCAGCATAGTTGCCTAGGGAGAGTCCCAGCATTTCAATTTTCTGAAGGGCAATGCCCGCCTTGCTCAGCACTGGAAGTTTGCTGACGATGTTGGTCAGGGGCCCCATCAAGTAGGTGAAGGTGAGGACAAAACCAGTCGTTGTGTGGGAATCCAGCTTCAGCAAGCCAGGGAGGATAAACAGGACAAGGCTGATCGCAAAGAACAGCAGCAACCGGCCCCAGCTTTCATTGATTGCATATAAAGTTAGCCCCTGAGTGCTGTGGCGGCGGAAATGGTGGGCAGTGGCTCGCAGATCTTGTTTCAGAAAATCCTGCCGTCGTTGGAAATGCAGCTTCAGTTCCTTGATGCCTTCCGTCACAGTCCGAAAATGCTGGAATAGCACATCTTGATCATCACGAGCACGAGCCAAGAGCTGTCGTCCCCGCCGCAGCAGCACACTACAGCTTGCCGTTGCCACCAGCGACAGCGCCAACACCACCATAAACACCAGCCAGGAAAGCCAAATGATGTAGACCAAGCTGCCTGCAACGAGGGCTAGGTTGATACACAGCAACGGCAGCACAAATACTGCATTGGAAATTGCCTGCACGTCTTCTGTCAACGTTGCCAGCAGCCGAGGCGTACCCAACTGCTCTAAATGACTCAGCTCTGCTCCTAGAATCTGCTGACTCAAGCGCTGCTGTAGCTGAAACACGGCTTCCTGAGACAGGCGAATCAGCACCACTCGCGCCAAGATGTCCGTCAGCAGGGTGACGATCGCCAATCCCCCAAAGCTCCAGGCAACCACAGCCGGCGAAATGCCACTACCCGCTAGAGCCAGACTAATCAGCGCAATCAGTGCTGCACTGCTCCCCCCGCTCAAAAACCCTGTAAGGAGCGCGATCGTCACCATTCGGCGGGACGACTGCCACAGAAACACCAGAAGATCCATTCAGTGCAGAACAATACAGGGCTAACTTATCCTACCCGTTGCAAACTTCTTTGAGAATGGGCAGGAATCCCCGACGCATCGTGACCTCATTCGAACAAAACCTTCCCTGGCAGCAGATCCTACGGCTATGGCGGTAGACAGACAGCTTAGGACACTGGGTTTGAAGGGCACTGTCTCCAGCCAAGGGTTCCATCCCTACACCCCTGACCGATGAAGCAATGGCTACATAAAGGATGGTGCTGGCGACGGGTCAGGGTAGGAAAGAATCAGGGATCGCTTCCAACTTGGCAAACTCAGCAGCTAGGGGCGGAGGCTCATGACAAATCACCTACTGGGGCATCCAGCCTAGCTGAGTCGGCTGCTCGTAGATTCGCTTCAGCGTGTTGACATCCCTAGCGGAAATCGAAGGCGGCTGACGCACCTGAGCAAAATACAAAGCATCGGTGGGCTGCTGGCTGTGGCCCCAAAGTCCGATCGCGTGCCCTAGTTCGTGTCGAGCCGTAGCCAGGGTGTAGAGCGGAGCTTGGTCAGGGCGGAGCAGGATAGTGAAGCGGTGGGCAAGAGTAGAGGAAGTGGAGGAAGTAGAAAGGTGGAAGCGCGTTTCGGCAGCGCGGACGCGCCCTAAACGAGGGAATGAGTCGGAGCGGCGCTCTAGCTGCAAAGGGGGAGCCGATCGCCATACTTGAATATCTGCCGTCTCAGGCTGGCTGACTAGCTTAAGCGGTAAATATTGGTTCCATTCCTGAACAGCTGTGGTGACGGCATTGATCCAGACCTGCGATCGTGTTCCACTGAAGGAATCGGGCTGCTCTCCCGACTTGAGTGGCTCCACATACACCGTCACCGGAAAACGCGACCAGACCAAGTAGCCGACGCTGACGGGTTGAATCTGATCAAAGTAGTCCCCAGCGTTGTCTCGATCGCGCCACCGATCTAAGGGCAACGGCAATGGGTGCGGTCTGGCGGTTGGTGCAATCGCCGGAATCTGCGGAGACATTGCCATCGTCTCGAAGTTGGAATAGGCGACAGATGAACCGCCAATTAGCCAAATAAGAAACAAAGTCAGCAAAGACAAGCTGATCGATCGCCAAAGTTGATACCGCCGGTGATCCACGAGACGCTGTTGAGTTATTTAGCCACTAACTATTTAGCTACCAACTATTTAGCTCCTAACCAGTTAGCGCTGAGTACTACTGTCAGACCCATAAAGATCACGGTGAGTATCCAGGTAACGCGGTTCAGCGTTGTCTCAGCGCTTTTGGTGCTGGTGAACAGTTGCGCCTGCCCACCCAAGCCGCCCAGCCCGTCCCCCTTGGGACTGTGGAGCAGCACTAGCACCGTTAAACCGAGGGCAGACAGGGCCCAGATCGTCTGGACTACAGTTGTCAGAGTCATGTTGAAAACCTTTCGTAGAAATTAAAACGATCGTCCTTAGCGGCCAAGTTTGATGGGAGTACGGTTGGGCTTCACGTCGAACTCAGCCGACTGAATCATCGATCGTCCCGTCATCTCTGGGGGTTGGGGCAGCTTCAGGATCTCCAGAATTGTGGGGGCGATGTCTGACAGCCGGCCGTCCGATCGCAGGGGAACGTCTGTGCCATGGCCTGCAATTTTGCGCCCTTCTCCTTCTACCAGGATAAAGGGAACAGGGTTAGTTGTGTGGGCTGTCCAGGGGTTGCCCTGCTCATCCCACATCAGTTCGGCGTTGCCGTGGTCAGCGATGATGATTGTGGTTCCCCCTGCCCGAATCACACTCTCCAGCAGACGGCCCAAGCACCGATCGACAGTTTCCAGCGCCATCACTGTAGGCTCCATTTTGCCCGTATGTCCCACCATATCTGGGTTGGCATAGTTGATCACCACCAGAGAGTAGAGGCGCTTCTCGATCGCTCGGATCGCCACTTCTGTTAGAGGATCGGCGGACATGGCGGGAGCGCGATCGTAGGTGGCCACCATTGGGCTGGAGACAAGTTCTCGGTCTTCGCCCTCAAACGCTTCCTCAATGCCGCAATTGAAGAAGTAGGTGACGTGGGCGTATTTCTCAGTTTCCGAGGTGCGGAATTGCCGCAGCCCGTGGGCCGCGATCACCTGCCCCAGAATGTTGTCGAGGTTTTGCGGCTCGAAGGCAACCAGCACGGGTAGATGAGGATCGTACTGCGTGAAGGTAACGAAGCTGAGGGACTGAACTTGCTCTCGCTCGAAACTGTTGAAATGGGGATCGACAAAAGCCTGAGTTAATTGGCGGGCTCGATCGGGGCGGAAATTGAAAAACACTACGCCGTCTCCGGGCTGCACCGCTCCGGGAGCGACGCGGGTCGGTACAACAAACTCATCCGTCACCCCTGCGTCGTAGGAAGCTTGCAGCACCTCCAGGGCTGATCGTCCGTCCCCAGTTCCGTCCTGAGTCATTACGTCGTAGGCTTGCTTGACTCGATCCCAGCGATGGTCACGATCGAGGCTGTAGTAGCGGCCGCCGAGAGTGGCGATGCGCCCCACGCCAATCCGCGCGATCGCGTCTTCAATCTGTTGAATGAATTTCTTAGCTGAGCTAGGGCTAGTGTCCCGACCATCCGTAATCGCGTGGATGCAAACCTCGGTGAGCAGTTGGTCTTTGGCCATATCCAACAGCCCAACCAGATGACTCAAGTGAGAATGCACTCCGCCATCAGAACACAGCCCGACGAGATGCAGCTTGCCGCCGCTCTGTTTGACGCTTTGATAAACCTTAACCAGAGCAGAGTTGCTCAGGAGCGTCCCATCCTCAACAGCATCAGAAATCCTGACCAGTTCTTGAGGAACCACCCGTCCGGCTCCAATGTTGAGATGCCCCACTTCGGAGTTGCCCATCTGACCGTCCGGCAAGCCAACATCTTTGCCAGAAGTCCGAATCAGGGTGTGGGGGTAGGCTGCCCAAAGGCTATCGATCACAGGGGTGTTGGCCGCCTTGATGGCGTTTCCATCCGTGTCTTCGCGGTATCCCCAACCGTCCAAAATCACCAGTACAACCGGAGAAACAGGCGCTTGCGCCATAAGGTAACTCGCCCTTCAACTGAATGAATTCTCGGAAATCATACCATTACCATCCAAGCTCATTTTGCTGAATGGTATGGCGGATAACAATATCAACCTAGCTGCAATTTAACCAAATGCGCTCAGATTCTGCAATCGATCGCAGCCAACCTAAAGCCAGTTTGAGCAGCAGTCAGACGGGGATCAGGACAGGCAGGCAACTCTAAGGAGATCCGACCTCAGCAAGCTACGGAGTCTGTCAGGGTTTGCTGATAGCTTGCGGGAGTGTTCTATTTCTCCTCAGAGCGCGTATTTACGCCTTCATTGCTTTTTTAGATTTTTCCTTTTGCTTGGTTCGCTTTGCTTCCGCTTTCGCTGCTTTTTCAGCCTCAACCGCCGCCAGCTTCGCCTTGTCTTTCTCCTCGGCGATTTTGTCCAGATAGTAGTGATAGTCACCGCGATACAGCCGCAGTTCGCCATCTCGAATCTCGACAATCTTGTTCGCTACTTGGGAAATGAAATAGCGATCGTGCGACACCACCACCACGCTGCCATCGTAGTTTTTCAGAGCGTGTTCCAGCATTTCTTTTGCAGGAATGTCCAAATGGTTAGTCGGCTCATCCAGAATCAGCAGATTGGCGGGCCGCAGCAGCATTTTGGCCAGCGCCAGCCGCGCCTTCTCGCCACCACTCAAGGACTCCACTCGCTTGAACACCGTATCGCCGCTAAACAGAAAACTGCCAAGGAGCGATCGCACTTCTTCGTTTGTCCAGGTAGGCACTTCGTCGTGGATCGTCTGCATTACGGTCTTGCTCAAGTCCAGAGCTTCAGCCTGGTTTTGCTCAAAGTAGCCTGGCAAAACGTTGTGATCTCCAAACTTGACTTCGCCTTCGGTGGGTTGCTCCATGCCCATCAGCAGGTGCAACAGCGTGGATTTTCCGGCTCCGTTGGGGCCAAGGAAGGCAATTCGATCGCCCCGCTCGATCAACAGGTTCGCCTCCAGGAACAAGATTTTCTCCCCGTAGGCGTGGGTCAAATCTTTGACCTGAATGACTTCGCGGCCGCTGCGGGGCGAAGGGGGAAATCGGAACTGCAAGGTTCTTACTCCAGCGTCCGGCGCTGTGATGCGCTCGATCTTGTCTAGTTGCTTCTCGCGGCTCTTGGCCTGGGTGCTGCGGGTGGCGCTGGCTCGGAAGCGATCGACAAACGCCTGCTGTTTCTCCAGTTCTTTTTGCTGTCGATCGAAGGCACTGAGTTGGGCAAGTTGGTTTTCTTCTTTCTGTTGCAGGTAGGCGGAGTAGTTGCCGAGGTAGGTGGTAGACACACCCCGCTCAGTTTCTACGATTTGGGTACACAGCCGATCGAGGAACTCGCGATCGTGGGAAACAATCACCATCGGCGTGGACAGGCCTTTCAGGTAAGTCTCCAGCCACTCGATCGTCTCCAGATCCAGGTGGTTCGTCGGCTCGTCCAGCAGCAGCAGATCGGGACTTTGCAGCAGGATTTTGCCCAAGCTCATTCGCATCTGCCAGCCACCGCTAAAGGCACTGACTAGGCGATCGCCATCTTCCATCTCAAACCCAAGCTCTGGCAAGATCTTCTCAATCCGCGACTCCAGCCCGTAGCCGTCCATTGCTTCAAACAAACGCTGGAACCGATCCATTTCCCGCAGCAGCTTGTCGAGATTCTCGGAGTGGTTGGGGTCAACGTTTTCTAAATCTCGGTGAACTTTTCCCAGGGCTTGATGCACTTCGTTGGCTTCCTGAAAAGCTCGCCAAAATTCCTCTCGCACGGTGCGCGTGGGATCAACCTCAAATTCCTGAGTCAGGTAGGCAATATGCAGACTGTTGGGCCGGATAATTTCACCGCTCGTCGGCTCCATTTCCCCAGCAATAATTTTGAGTTGAGTGGATTTGCCTGCGCCGTTGACTCCCACCAGACCAATGCGATCGCCTGGCTTGACTTCCCAGTTGATGTCTTTCAGCACTTCGCCAGTCGGATAAATTTTGCTGACGTGTTCCAGTCGCAACATGGGGCAGTCTCCAGGAGGGTGAGGGGGTGAGCAGGCGAGATTTCAGCAAGAAGTACAGCGAAACACGATCGCCTGCTTCTATTTTGCGCTGACTTTAACAAAGTTTATGAACAAATCCTAAGAGAAGTCTGAGCAAGAGAGGTTTGAACAAGAGATGTTTGAGCAAGAGAAGCTTGAACAAGGGAAGTTTGGAGATGGGGAGGTCGAGAGTCCAAGGGACGGGTCGGCTAAACTTGAGATTAATTCTAGTTGTTGAGTCGATCGCCCGCTATGACGCTGCCCCATCAAACGCCTTCCCTCACGAAAACCGCCCAGCAGACTCGCGCCAGTGCCCGTCTTCTAGCCGTGCTGTCCAGGGAAGAGAGGAATCAAGCGCTAGAGGCGATCGCCCAAGCCCTGACCACGGCTACCCCAGAAATTTTAGCAGCGAATCAGGCGGACTGTGAGGCAGCACAAACAGCAGGTCTAGGATCGGCGCTCCGGGCACGACTGAAGCTGGATCAAACAAAACTGGAGGCAGCGATCGCAGGGGTACGGGAGGTGGTCAGGTTGCCTGATCCGATCGGCGCAGTGCAGATCGATCGGGAACTCGATACGGGGTTGATCCTGAAGCGCGTTACCTGCCCGCTGGGAGTGCTGGGAGTAATCTTTGAGGCGCGGCCGGACGCGGTGGTGCAGATTTCCAGTCTGGCGATCAAGTCTGGCAACGGCGTGATTCTGAAGGGCGGCAAGGAGGCAATTCGCTCCTGTGAGGCGCTGGTGACAGCAATTCACCAAGGTTTATCCCAAACCGCGATTGATCCTGCCGTAGTGCAACTGCTGACGACGCGGGAGGAAACCCTGGAATTGCTGAAGCTCGATCGCCTCGTCGATCTGATTATTCCTAGAGGCTCCAATTCTTTCGTCCGGTTTGTCCAAGACAACACCCGCATTCCGGTGTTGGGCCACGCAGATGGCATTTGCCATTTGTATGTGGACAAAGGGGCAGAAATTGATCAAGCAGTGACGATCGCGATTGATGCTAAGACCCAGTACGCGGCAGCTTGTAATGCGATCGAGACCCTGCTGGTGCATAAAAACGTCGCCGCCGCCTTCCTGCCGAAGTTGGCTGAGGGACTGCAAGGCAAAGTGGAACTACGAGGGGACGATCGAGCCCAGGCAATTCTTCCTGTTGCCTCAACAACCGAGGCAGATTGGGCAACCGAGTACAGCGACTTGATTCTGTCTATTAAAGTGGTGGACTCCCTGGCAGAGGCGATCGACCACATCGACACCTACGGTTCTCGTCACACCGAGGCGATCGTCACTGCTGATCCCCAGGCAGCCGCAGCGTTTCTGGCTCAAGTTGATGCGGCGGGAGTCTATCACAACTGCTCGACTCGCTTTGCCGATGGCTTCCGCTACGGCTTCGGGGCAGAGGTGGGGATTAGCACTCAAAAAATGCCGCCCCGCGGCCCTGTCGGGCTAGAGGGTCTGGTGACGTACAAATATCAACTGGTGGGTCAAGGTCAAATCGCGGCAACCTATACGGGCAAGGACGCTCGATCGTTCACTCATCGGAATCTCTAGTCTCTGGGTCTTGCGGCACAACCCGATAGTGCAGGAAGACTTCCTGGTTGATCGTCTTCACCTCCAGCAACTGCAATCGGGGCGCGATCGTTTGGGGAAATCCTGATCCTTCAACTAGTGTTGGCGCAGTAGCTCCCCCCAGCAGCAAGGGACAGATGGTGATCCAGAGTTCATCGATCGCCCCAACCTCCAGCAGCGAGGCGACTAGGGTTCCGCCGCCCAAAACAGCCAGCTTTTTGATGCCAGCGTTGCAGAGGTGGGTCAGGGCGATCGACCAGTCTAGGGTTTCTGTGCCTGCGGCTAGGACCCGATCGAACTGAGTTGAGCCTTGCCAGCCTTGATCGCCAGTCTGAGTAGTCAACAGCCAACGCGGAACCAACTGCTGGAAGAACCGCAGTTGGGGATCGATCGCGCCGGAAGCTGAAGCGACAATGTGGATGGGTTGGGGTGGCTTGTCTTGGCGCTGTTGCAGCAGTTCCGGCGACGTGATAGGTAGCGAAGTCCCATAGGCTCGCAGGGTTCCCGCACCAAACAGCACCGCATCGACCTGGGCAATCTGGCGTTCTAGATGGGCTTTGTCCTGAAGCGAACCGAACCGAGCGGCGCGGCGATCGACATCGGCAATTTTTCCGTCCGCACTAGTCGCCAGAATGACGGTTGTATGCGGACGTTGCATGATCTGACCTAACCCTTTTTCTCTGGAGCTAGGCACTTATCGCTATCGCACCCGGCTGGGCCCTCCGCCATACTGAAGCCCTGATCGTACAGGTTCAGCGCGGCGTAGAAATCGCTGTTGTACTGTCTGACTTTGACTTCCTGGGAAAGGCGATCGAAGGTGGCTTTGTCGATCTTCTCGAAGGGCAGACGCGGGAAAGGCGCATCGAACCGGGCCAGGAGCGCGGCGCTGATGTAGCCCTCGTTCTCCTGAATCGCCTGATGGATGCGCTGACCCAACACTTCAATTTCATCCTCACGGAGTTCGATCGTGGCGCTGGTGTTGTGCGCGGTGTAGTAGCGCTGCACCTGCATATAGAAGTCGAACTGAGCTAGAGCCGAGAACTGTTCGATCGCAATCTGGTCGGCTCCGGGCAGGTTGGCCCAAGAGACTTCCACTGGAATTTCCACTAGCCATTCCGTGCAGCGAGGGTCGAACGGGTCGTTCAGCAGGTTGCCGTCCTCATCCTTGTCCGACTGGGAGGGCACGATGCTGTAGCCATAGTCCAGGCACGCCATTGCCACAGGGTCGTTTTTGCGGAAGGTAATGCGACGGATGAAGCGCTGGGCTTTGGGTGGATGCCAACCTGGACTTGCGCCTGTCAGCAGGCTCTTGGTTCCTGCGGGCTGGATCGTTGTGCAGCGATTTGGCCGCTTGATGCCGTGACGATCGCAGTACTCCCCCACCACCCGATGAACAATTTCCCGCCAGCGCGTCAGATATTCCTGTTCCCGCGTTTTGAATTCCAGGCCAGTCACAGTGTCCGGTCGGCCAGCCTCCCACCAGCGCAACCAGTCTGCACCAAAAGCATGAACAAAGAAATCGAACAATCCGGTGAAGGAAACGCCAACGATCGGATCAAGTTCTCGTGATCGTTGGTAGCGCGGTTCACCAAATTGGTGGTTTAGCAATGCCGCAACCGAAAGTGCCCCAGCTGTGAAAGCGTCTTCTTGTTCCTGGTGGTTGGACGGATCAATTTGATTCAGGTGAATCTCAGACAAGTTGCAGTGAAAATTTTCGCCCAAGATTTCTCCGCAGGGGTTCAAACCGTAGCGCCCCAACCGACTTGAAATTTCCTCGTCGGAGAGGTGCGGGTAGGTTTGATGCAGCCATTCTGCTGCGGTTCCGGCAGCGTAGGCTTGTAGAAATTCAGCTTTTTGTTCTGGCGTTTTCAGCAAGTCAATACTGGAGCGGGCAATCGCTTCTGGAGCGTACTGAATCGCGCCTTCACCGGAATAAAACTGCTTGCGAACCGCATCAATGCACTCTTGCTCCGTCGGTTTGTGGTGGAATACGCGGGTATGGTTAGCCATCCGCAGGGCATCTCGTTCTGGGTCAATCCGCCAGTTGCCATCTTCGCCCTGCTGCCACAGGTTCTCCTTCGCCCCTGCAAAGCCCGCATCTTCGCTGCTGCCCTGACGCATTCCGGCCGATCGGCGAACATTACCTGCGACAACAACCACAGCGGCTTCGTCGATTAGCAGGCAGCACTCGATCGAGGTGAGTTGCCGACCCACGGCTTTGTTCAGAATCACAGCGCAGCGATCGTACAGTTCCGGCAATCGCACGGGGTTTGCCACACCGCCAAAGCCCTTGAGTTTTTCCCCAGCAGGACGCACGTCGCTGACGTTGACCGTGACGTTGACCTCGGTTGCCAATCGATCATCTGTGGAAAGCTCCAGCAAACTTTGGTAGGACTGCACCCAGCCCTGGCGACTGTCGCCCACATGAATCGTGACTTGGGAAGGCTCGTTCGCTTGCGTCCCGCAGGGAATCGTCACTTCCGTCAGTTCCCGTCGATCGACAGCAGGGGTTTCGCCCAGTTTCCCAGCGATCGTCACGTTCAGGCGGTTGCGAATAGGCAATAGCTGGCTGATGTACTTTGGTTCCAGCACCGCTCCCGTACCGCAGCCCATCATCGCCAGATCCATCATCAGACCAAAGGCTCGCCAGTCCACTACGTTGGTGCTGGTGCAGTTATAAGCACCAGAGAAGTTTTCTGGCTTCTCGATCCAGTTCGTGCCGCCCACCCACAGCCAGCGACCGGAAGGCAAACTTTTCAGCTCACGCTGCATTCGCTCCAGCAGTTGTGTTTCGCTGGGGGTCAGCTTACCCAGCTTGACCAGTCCGGCAGTGGTGCGGCGGATCAAATCATCCAGGGATTCTCGGCGATCGCCAATTCGTCGACTGTAGGTGCGGAAAAAAACTGGGTTTGCTGTGCGTGCGGAGGCGGGAAACTGGCTCGTGCGCGTCCGTTCAATATTTTGAACCATAAGCCTTTGGGGTATAGGGGGAGCGAGAAGGGTGACGATCGCGGCTCACTGTCCGTAGCGTCCCGATTCGTAGGCTTCTACTATATATGGTGAGTTCAGGAAATGTACACCCACTTGAAAAGATTTCAAATTTCACCCTTCACCCTGCTCCCCAGACTTCTGACCTAACTAACGACGATCATTAAACTTGCTGTAGTAGTAGATCAGCGCTTCTGCCCTGCCTTGCTTCGTCCGGGTGTTGTAGGACTCCAAGTAGGCATTCAGTTTCTCTGGCCTGGCTCCGTCGGCGTAGATCGACACGCTGTAGTCTCCGCTCGTCCAGGGACTGGGTTGGCTTTGGGGTTTGTCTTGAGCCGTCAGCCGCGTGATTTTTCCGGTCTTCTTGGCTTTCTGAATCCAGAATTTCTGCAAGGCATTGCGATTGTCCCGGCACACCATCACCAGGAAATTCGTGCTTTCGGCAAATTCTTCTAGGCGGCTGGCAGCAGGGCAGCGAGCAAACAACTGATTTGCGGGTAACGCTCGGAGCGGTCGGCGAATTGTCAACCGTCCAGTCTGGGGTAGAGGCGAAGAGAAAGCATAGTCATGTTGGAAACCCTCTGCCCGTGCCCCAGAGGCACAAAACGCCAGCAACATCACACCAGAGATCACAGCCAGCCTCGATCGAATTTTCATCATCTCTACTCCAGTAACTTCAGGAGAGCTACAAGGGTGCAAACTGCTATCTCGCAGAAGCAGCCAATTCAACCAATAAGCTCAATCCCCTGGTTGGTGCGGCTTACTGATGGTGAAAGAGATGGTCTCCGCCTGCGATCGAGCCGCTTTTGCCATCGGTGCGATCGGCGGGTTTGGGCTGGACTGCACAATGGGTGTAGTTCTATCTAGCGTGGGCTTCTCTGGGGCTTCTTTGTCGGGAAGTTCTGGAATCTCGAAGTCTGGATGGAAGGGCAGATTTGTTAGCTTGTCGTAGTTGGAAGCGATCGCCAAAAACGCGCCGCCCAGGATGAAAATAGGCAACGGCAGCGAAAGCTTCTGAACCCATTGCAGCAGTTCCGCCATGCCAAACAGCAGGATAAAACAGGTAATCCAGACTTTCATTCGCCCACTCAGCTAAGAATTGAGGTTGAAGATTGAGAATGTTCGTACTATGGGCAGGATAGCTGATTTCTCTGAAGTTGGCGTGACGATCGCTATCCCCAAAATCTAACCCCTGATCGACAGGATCTCCAGCACACTCTGGTTCAACCACCTGTGCTTCAACTATCTGTGCTTCAGCGCTTGCTGTTTCGCCTCGGCCGCAGCCTGTGCCTCAGCGTAGTCCCGTCCTCCCAGCATCACATCTCCGTAGTACTCGTAAGGCGGCCCACCGTGAACCGGCAGAGGATCATCCTCTGGGTAGTCTTCTTGAGATTCCTCCACGATCGCCTTTAGCTGCTTCACGCTCAAGCGCTGGGCTGGAAAGTAGTGTAGATCGTCAGCAGATCGCTTCAGGTGAGGTAGGGAAGGATCGAGAAGGCGAGCGTCCAGTTCAATCCAGCCATGCTCGATCGGTTCGCCCGATTTGCCCTGAATGACTAGAAAGCCCTGCACATACACGGCTCCAGGGGTGGCGATAGCGGCGCGGTAGGCGTTGTCGAAGGGTGATCGAGGCTTGCTGCGAATGCGTTCAGCCAATTCCAGCGATCCGGGTTCATCTAGCGGCATGGGGGAAAGCATTAGGACAGTTCTTTGCAGTGTATAACGCTGCCACGATCCTAAGCGATCTGACCTAGGCGATCGCCCCTAGCGGTCTGTTAACCCTGGTTCAGTAGGTGGAGGGTAGGTGTCGCTTGAGGGATTTTGAGCCTCAAAAAATTCTTGGCAGAACCTTACACCACGCCCAATAACTGGCGATTCACTTCCAAAATAGGACAAAACAAGCTGGCTTCGGGAGGCGTGAGGTGCTGCTTCACCACTGCTTGCATCACCTCGTAGGTCAGATGACAACTGTGCTGGGCGCTGAAAGCTCGCATGATGGTCTGCATCCAGTACAGCAACCGCTCTCGCAGCGTTTCGGGATCATTTAGCAGTAGAGCGATCGCTGAATATCGCAACACTCGAATTGTGTCGCGCTTCCATTTCGCGCTGACATCGGCTGTACCGCTCAGGAAAATTCCTGGTTCCCGCGATCGCAATCGATCGTAGGTCTGCTGGACGATCGTGGCTTCCAGTTCGTGCAGCCGTTGGTAGGTCTGGAGCCGCAGGGAGTAGGAAGACGAATAATCCTGAAGGAACTGAAGTTCTTCGTCGGTGGCGTAGCGTCCCTCTACGTCCCGACCCAATTTCTGCAACTGACTCAGCATGGCAACTGTCCTCAGTGTTTGTCGCTTCTTTGTTTGTGGCTTCTTTCAGTTTGCCCCAAAGCGGAGCGATCGCATCTCCGCAGTTCAAAGGCGTTGCTTGATGGCAGGATGATTTTGTTAGATCTTGAACGTAGTTGCAGGTTTCTAGCCTGCGATTCATCCGTAGAATCAGCAACGCCCGAATTCCAGACACCCAGCGCTAAACATCCGTAGTGTGGGAAAGGTACTTGCTTAGATCAAAAGTGGTTGTGTC